>CAKZSB010000215.1 GCA_937920585.1 uncultured Granulosicoccaceae bacterium
GAGATCGAGATGAGATACAGATACATCAGGTAGGCGACGCTGCTGACAATCGCCATCGCGATAACAGACCAGTCGACGATATCAAACGGCAGGCTCACCGGCACAAATGCATCCTGCCACCAAACGATCGGGGCGAGCAAAAGCGCGGCGATGAACATGCTCCCCATCAACAGACCTGTTATGCGTGTGCCGCTCGGAATGTATTTATCGACGTAGAGATTTTCGGCGGTGTAGAACAACGTCGATACCAGCGCGAGCATTAACCAGCCAACTGCTGTGGAAGACGGCAGACTACTGTCGGGCAGTGCAATCAACAACACGGCACAAAAACCGGCCAGCACGCCGGCCGCTCGCCGCCAGGACAATCGATCGAGCCCGAGCAACGCCGATATCGCGTAGGTGAGAATAGGTACCAGAGCAATAGTGATCGCCAGTATTCCGGCCGGCACGTGCGGGGCTGCATAGAAAAGCATGCTGCCCGGTATCGCCGTGCCCACCAGCCCGACAATCACCATGCGGCGCAGGTTGTGTCGATTGATGGCCGGCCACTGGCCACTGAAGATACAAAATACTAATAGCACAGTACCGCCGCCTGCGGCCTGCCAGAAGGTGAGGCCCAGGGGGTGCGCGCCAGCTTCGGTCGCGATGCGGGCCAGTGAAAAGGTAATTCCCCAAATCACCCCGGCACCGAACGCAAACAGCCAGGGCAACCCGCCGCCGGCGATTTTCGGTGCGGTCATACGGATCTACAGACGCTGATGTCGCCCGGAGCTTGCGTCATTCGCCAACCACCAGCCAGGGTTCAGCGAGCGTATGTTCTTCAAGATTGTCGGCACTGCCGATCCAGTCGACCACGGCAAAACATGCCGTTTCCTGCAACGGCGTTAACACGCCGTGCCAGACACCACGGTGAATGTTGATACCCTGCCGCGGTGAGGCAATCAATGCGATCGGGGTGGCGGGCACGCCGTTCCTGTCGGCGGCGACGATCACCAGATACGGCTGCCGGTTCGCCATTGGCAGAAAAGCCTGGCTGCCACGCGGGTGACGTTCGAGCAGTGTCAGTGAGTGAGGCAGGCTATAGGGTTTGCCCTCGAAAATACTGATACCCGCCCGCCCCTGCGCATGAAAATCGAGTTGTGCCAGATCATGATAACGACCACACATGCCGTTGTTGATCATCATCGAAGGCTCGCCGCTGGCTTCTATCACATCGCCAAACGGGGCAAAGCGCTCTGGTGTCAGCGGTTGCGCTGTTATTTGCCGTGTCATGAGAACAGGCAGGTTTGCGACTGATCATTGCGCATGTTTTTCATCGCAGGCAATCAGTGAACACGTCAGAGCGCGCGCAGCCACTTTGGGTATAAAGCGCGCTCACTCGGCCTTTCCACCGGTCAGAAACCACTGATCGATCAAGGTGCGCTCTTCGTCGGTAATTTGTGTGAGGTTGCCAATCGGCATTGCCCGGGTTACCACCACCTGCTGATGAATGGCCGCAGCATGACGCACTATATCCTCGGCACGCTCGAGCTCAACACCTTTGGGCGCCACAGAAAAGCCGGCCTGCGTTGGCTCTTGCGCATGGCAACTCACACAACGTGACGCCATCACGCCCTGCACGCCGCCAAATAACTCGGCGCTATTGACGCTGCTATCGACTGCCGCCCGTGGTGCCGGTGCGATTGCCGCTGCCACGCCCATGATCAACACGGCCGCGATTACGAGGGGTATGGGTGTCTGCCGACCAAAATGACGCTGTACGAAATACACACGAATCGCTGCACCGGCAACCGACAGCGCGATCAGTATCAACCAGTTGAACTGATGCCCCCAGGTCATTGCGTAGTGATTGCTGATCATCACGAACAACACTGGCAGAGTGAAATAGGTGTTGTGTACGGATCGCTGTTTGGCACGAATGCCATGGATCGGATCGGGCGCGCGGCCCTCTTTTTTTGCAGCCACCAGGTCGCGCTGGCCGGGCATAATGACAAAGGCCACATTCGCAACCATGATCGTACCGAGCATGGCCCCATAATGCAGGTAGGCCCCTCTGCCACTGAAGATCTGGCACAGGCCCCAGGCGACCACACACACAAACACAAACATCACAGCGCTGAGCCGGGTCTCGTGCTCGCCGAGCGAGGATTTACACAGACGATCATAAGCGATCCAGCCCAGTACGATGGTCAGCATCCCCAGCGCCACGGCAACCGGCTTGCTCAGCCCCATCACCTGCGGATCAATCAGGTAGATTTCGGCCTGATACCAGTACATCAGCGCCAGCAAAAACATACCGGTGATCCAGGTGGTATAGGCCTCCCACTTGAACCAGTGCAGCGTCTGTGGCAATTCGGGGGGCGCAACTTTGTATTTCTGCGCGTGATAGAAACCACCGCCATGCACCGACCAGATCTCGCCACCTACGCCCTGGTCAATGTCGGCCGCGGCTTTCGGGGTTTCGAGACTGTTGTCGAGCCAGATAAAGTAGAACGACGCGCCGATCCAGGCGATACCAACCACCAGATGGACCCAACGCCCGAGCAAGTTGAGCCATTCAAGTATGTAGCCTTCCATTTAAAGGTTCCCCGGATCAGGCGTGGAGTGACGACGGACGACCCGCACGGGCAGCCCTGGCAACAGGAGACGGTGGTGGATCATCTCCACAGCCGGTAAATCGACGAAATTGCCGGCGCCATTGTAAACAATCCCGCGCGCAAAGAACGCCCCAGTGAACAGGCGAATAACAGGCCAGATCAGATCAGGGCACTGGCGGTATACTGCAGCATCGCTACCCGCTCGGCAGGCGCCCATGAACAGTATCTACATTGACTCCACGATCAGTGAGTTACGCGCGTTGCACCAACAGTTTCACGAATCGGCTGCCAGCCACGATACGATCATCGACTATCTGACCCGCCAGGTCGACGGCATCATGCGCGAGCACGCCCGCGGCAATCGCGCCATGGTGTTTCATCTGGCCTGCTGGTGTCCGCCACTGATCGGCACAGGCGCCGAGCACATTATGTCGATCACACTCAGCGCAGAACAGGCCCAAACGGCCGTGGCGCGTGAGTATGGATTTGCAGACTGGCAGGCAGTTGAAGCTTTGGGATCACGCAGCACCGATCCGGTGTTTGAGGCAACCGTCGATCTGATGCTGGCCGGCAATCTGTCGGCGCTCGAACAGGCATTGCAACGCGATCCGGATTTATGCCAGGCAAAATCGGCCTTCGGTCATCAGGCGACACTACTGCATTATCTGGCCGCCAACGGGGTTGAATCTTATCGGCAGGTCACCCCGATGAACGCAGTTGAGTTGTGCCGCTGCCTGATCGGCGCCGGGGCCGATGTCAACGCCATTGCCAATATCTATGGCGGTAGCCGCACCCTCGGACTCGTCACCAGCAGCGCACACCCGGCCAACGCCGGACTGACTGACCAGATCGCAGATCTGCTGATAAAGGCCGGAGCCAGCTAATTTCGCAAGCCCAGGGGCGCACTCGCGGTAAGATTGCATCAGGGGAAATTACAACAACACCAGTAGGCCCGCCATGACTCGCCACAGCACCGTCTTTCGCAACGCCACTGTCATCGATGGCACCGGTCGTGATCGCTACCGCGCCAGTGTTTGCGTCGATGCCGATCGCATCACCGCCATCGTTACCAGCGACGACGATCCGCCAGACGCAAACCAGACCATCGACGCGACAGATCTGGTGCTGGCACCCGGTTTTATCGACGCGCACACCCACGATGACCTGCTGCTACTGAAATCACCCGATATGCTGCCCAAGGCCAGCCAGGGCGTCACCACCGTGGTGACTGGCAACTGCGGGATCAGCCTGGCGCCGATGCAATCGCGCAAGATCGTACCGCCATTCGACCTTATCGGTGACGATAGCGACTTCGCCTACCCCACACTCGCGCAATACGCCACAAGGCTTGACGATGCGCCGGCAAGCCTCAATTCGATCATGCTGACCGGCCACTCGACCTTGCGCCTCGAAGCGATGGATAGTCTCGATCGTGCGGCCAGCCGGGCTGAAATCAGCACCATGACCCGCAGGCTGGAAGCAGCGCTCAACGACGGCGCCTGTGGCATGAGCACCGGGCTAGCCTACCCCACCGCCAAGCACGCGCCGACCGCCGAGATCACCGAACTGGCGGCCGTGCTAAAAGACTATGGCGCGATCTACACCTCGCACATGCGCGACGAAGAAGACCACCTGCTCGATTCAGTCGAGGAGACACTGCAGATCGGCCGCGAAGCCGACGTGCCGGTGGTGATCTCGCATCACAAAGCCTGTGGTCGCCGCAACTGGGGCAAAACCGAACAGTCGGTAGCGATGATAGAAAAGGCCCGCGCCAGTCAGCGCGTCGATCTGGATGTCTACCCGTACACCGCAAGCTCCACCGTATT
>CAKZSB010000216.1 GCA_937920585.1 uncultured Granulosicoccaceae bacterium
GATAGCGGCCTGCAGATCATCGATCGTTTTTGGTGTTGCCACCGCTACCGGCATCATCTGATAGACCGACGCATCGGTCGCATAGCGGCCACGATCAAACACGCTGTCCAGCACTTCGCCTTGCAGACTGGCGCGAAGCTGACGGATGAAATTGACGTTCTCAGACACGATTACACGGTTTCGCAGATAAAGCCTTCAACAGGGCTGTTACTGAATATTGCAGGAAGCGCTGATCGCTGCGACCGATGTATCCGGCCGCACGATTTGGCAGATACCTACTCGCCCTCGCCGAGTAACTCCAGTCGCAGGCCTTTCGCTGTTCGATTGGCAAAGCCATGCCAGTAGCTGTGCTCGGGTTTGAGCGTCCCGTCTTCTTCCGTGGCCCATACGCCGTCGTTGGCGTTTGGCACCAGCTGCAGGTAGGGCGCGAGGGCATTATCCTGCAACACGTGCAAACCGGCAAAAGCGGTGACGAAGTGCTGCAAAATATTGTTCATGCGCGCCGTATCCCAAACGGCATCGGCATAGTGATCAAAGGGGGCAAAGCCCAGCGCCTCATTCATGGCCATTGACTCAGCGGGTGCCGGATAAGGTGCCGCCGCATTGTGATTGGCATGCTCGAAAGTCAACAGATGCCGATCCGCACCGGTACTTTGCTGCCAAATCGCGCGCACCCCGTTTTCATAGCCGGATACATCATCCACGCTACCGGCAACAAACAGGGTTGGAACCTTCACCCCGGCCAGGCCATCGGCATCCCAAAACCCCCGCTCCATGCCCCATGGCGCGATTGCAACCACCGCCGCGATGCGTTCGTCGAAAAGTTTCGCGTGGCTTTCACTTCCAGCCAGATGCACGCCCAACGTGCCGGCAGGCGCACCCCAGGGTAGTTCGGTTGAAGCAGTTGTCACCCCGCCACCCGCAGTGATTACAGCACCGTAGGCCCCCATCGAGTAGCCGACAAGTAACGTGCGTCCGGCATCAATCAAACCCGACACCGGCGTATCGGCAGCGGCACTCATTCGAGCCAGTTCATCGAGTACAAACAGTTGATCCAGTGGTCGATTCACCAGTGTAGAGCCGAATGCCGCCTTGTCGCGGTAAGTAGAATCAGTGTGGTCAATCGAGGCCACCACGTAGCCTTTGCTGGCCAGATTCTCGGCCAGATGACTAAGCAGGAACCGGTTGCCCGGGTAACCGTGAGAGATTATCGCCAACGGATATGGCGCGCCGTTTTTGGCAGGGCTGGCATCGCGTGACGACACCCCGTGCAACTGCACTTCGGTTTCGCCGTCGCGCATAAAGGCGACCAGCGGCGTCGGTTCAGCCCCTTTAATTGCCGGATAAAACAACTCGACAGTCAGGCTGCGATCGGCTCTTGGCAGCTCGCCATCTTTTACATTGAGAATGTCAATCTGATCTGGATTGACCAGCTGAAGCGTTGTCACCCCCACTGCGTTGTCGCCAAATGCGGCAAGCTCAGGTGCGTCCGGTCGGATGGTATCGATGCGATTGGCTGCCATTGCCGTTGCTCCGGTCATCAGCAATGCTGCACAGGTGATCCACTTTTTCATTGAGGTTCCCGCTAGAGAAATTAACAGTCAGATTCGGCCAGCGCCGGTCTTTCGCCATACCCTAACACCCAACCCGGACAACCGCACCGTTTACTGCCAAACCACCCGCGACAAAACCGCTTGGCAGCCTGGTGCCAGCACAACCAAATGCCGCGAGCAGCCACGACTTCGGCCGTGTGATAGTATCGACCAGTCTTCGCAACAGGCATAAAATCATGCGTCAGGCTGGCCGCCATTTCCTCCAGATTCCAGGTCCCAGCGCCGTACCGGACCGTATCCTGCGCGCCATCGATATGCCGGTAATCGATCACCGCGGTCCGGGCTTCGCAGAGCTCGGCAATCGCGTACTCACCGGCATGAAATCAATATTCCAGTGCCAGGGGCCAGTCGTCATCTACCCGGCATCCGGCACCGGTGCCTGGGAGGCCGCACTTGCCAACACCCTGTCACCGGGTGACCACGTACTAATGATAGAA
Organism: uncultured Granulosicoccaceae bacterium; assembly: GCA_937920585.1. Taxonomy (GTDB): domain Bacteria; phylum Pseudomonadota; class Gammaproteobacteria; order Granulosicoccales; family Granulosicoccaceae; genus CAKZSB01. Next base: position 2,051 of record CAKZSB010000216.1, read on the forward strand.
ACCGGTCACTTTGCCAGCATGTGGAAACGCCTGGCAGAGAAATACGCGCTGGTTCCACAAGTCGTTGAAACCGACTGGCGCCGTGGAGCAGACCCTGAGCTGCTGGAACAAACACTGCGCGCGGACAGCGGTTCAAATATCAAAGCGGTGTGCGTAGTGCACAACGAAACGTCTACCGGCTGCACGTCACGCATAGCCGATCTGCGACGCGCAATCGACGCGAGCGGTCACCCTGCACTACTGATGGTCGACACCATCAGTGGCCTTGCCAGCGCCGATTTTCGTTTCGATGACTGGGGCGTCGACGTCGCCATTTCGGGTTCACAAAAAGGCCTGATGCTGCCACCCGGGCTATCGTTCAACGCGGTCAGCGAAAAAGCCCTGCAGGCGGCACGCAGTTCAACCCTGCATAAATCCTACTGGGACTGGCAGGAAATGCTCGGCGCCAACGAGCGCGGCTACTTTCCCTACACACCCGCCACCAATTTGCTTTACGGCCTGGCCGAAGCCATCGACATGCTGCACGAAGAGGGTTTAGACAACGTCTTCTCGCGCCATCAGCGCCATGCCGCCGCCACCCGCCTCGCGGTGGAAACCTGGGGCCTTGAAGTTCAGTGCAAGGTGGCGTCGGAACACTCGCCGGTGCTCACTGCGGTGCGTACGCCCGAGGGCCACGATGCCGACAAACTGCGCAGCACCATCCTTGAACATTTCAATATGTCGCTCGGCAACGGTTTGGCTAAGGTGCAGGGCGTGGTTTTTCGAATAGGCCATCTCGGAGACTTCAACGATCTTATGCTAATGGCGACGCTGTCCGGAATCGAGATGGGCCTGCACAAGGCCGGCGTGCCACACAGCACGGGCGGCGTGCAGGCGGCGATGGACTATCTCAAAGACAATACGGCCGCCGCGTCAAAGGCTGCGTGATCGCTCCAACACCGCTTGCTGCAACAGGAAATCTGCCTTGTCCACTGACGAAATCATTTATAGCGTGCACGATCGCATCGCCACCGTCACATTCAACCGTCCGCAGTCTCGCAACGCGCTGACGTTCGCGATGTACGACGAGATCGCCCGCATCTGCGAAGACATCACAACCGGCAACAACGATGTCAGTGCGCTGATCTTCACTGGCGCCGGCGATCGCGCCTTCGCCGCCGGCACCGACATAGCGGGCTTCAGAGATTTCAGCAGCGCGCAGGATGCGATCGATTACGAGACCCGCATGGATGAAATTCTCACCCTGATAGAAACGGTTCCGGTGCCAACCATCGCGGCAATTCAGGGCGCCTGCACCGGCGGTGGCGCCGCCATCGCTGCCTGTTGCGACCTGCGCATTGGCAATGGTTATCTCAAGTTCGGATTCCCGATCGCGCGCACTTTGGGCAATTGCCTGTCTGCCACCAGTCTGGCCCGTTTATCAGCATTGATCGGCGCCGCCCGAACCAAAGAAATCATATTCACCTCACGGCTGATTCAAAGCGACGAGGCACTGTCGATCGCCCTGCTCAGCGAAGTCACCGAGGATCCGCTTGGCCGCGCGCAGGAACTCGCCACACAAATGCAGGGTCACGCCCCCATTACCATGCGAGTGACCAAGGAAGCCATGCGCCGATTGCGCCAGCACGTATCGGGGATCGACGATCACGATCTTATTCAACAGGCCTACACCAGCGGCGATTTTCGCGAAGGGCTGGAAGCTTTTCTGGCCAAACGCCCACCGCAGTGGACGGGCACCTGAATCGCGTTACTAATTTCGCATCAAGTGCTGAAAAGCGTTTGTCCAACGCTGGTGATCTTCCGGACCAGCGGGTGCCTTACCCGGCGCTGCGGTGAAATAATCACATAGCTTTCGCGAATGCCCTGCGCGGTTCCAATATAGACACCATGGTGCTTGGTGGCAATATCGGCTGCAATCACCTCTGGCGCCGGGTAAATTCCCAATGCGATATCGCCAAATGTTTTCATCAGCGCGCTGTCGTCAAACTCCGCCACCACATTGGGTTCAAGTTCCACTTCGTCGAACCAGTGATCCAGACTGCGCCTCAACGCACTGCTGGCATTGGGCAACAGCATGGGCACTCCTGCCATCGAATCCGGGAACCCGGCCTTGAGCTTTTTCGCCCAGCGCGGCGGTGAGTAAAAACCGATATCACTGGTACCCAGCGCGTGATTAAACGCCTTGACATGCAGGCCCGAGGGAATCGGCCGATCAGATAAAATCAAATCGAGCTTGTGTACGGCCAGTTCCGCCAAAAGACTTTCCAGGTTGCCCTCGCGACAATCCAGTCGCACCGGATTTTCAATTTCGCCACTGACACTATCGGCCAGCAACTTGCCGGCAATAAGCTTGGGTATCGAATCGAGAATCCCTACGCGCAAAGTCTGCGACGGGTGATCGGGCTCCTGCCGCAGCCGTTGTTTGAGTGCATCGCCCAGCGAGAATATTTCGTCGGAGAACTCCTTGACCAGTTGCCCGGTCTCGGATATCACAAGGCCACGCCCCACCTTCACGAACAAGGCCTGCCCGAGAGATTCCTCCAACAGCTTTATCTGCCCGCTAATCGTCTGCGGCGTAATGTTGAGCACCCTCGCAGCCGATGCCACACTACCCTCATTGGCCACTGTATGAAAGTACAATAAATGATTGTAGTTTAAGTGTCGCATCGATCTCCCGACTAACTGAATAACACCCACAGGTACGCGACATAACCTGTCAAAAACAGCGCACCGGCCCAGCGCGAAAATCGCCCGAAGACCATCGCAAGCACTGCCGCAAGCGCACAAAATACAAACATGGTCGCAAGCGAAAACCCGGTGATGCCCTCGCTTTCAAACGGGGCGAGCAACCCCGCCATGCCGAGTACCAGCCCTACATTCATAATATTGGAACCCACCACATTGCCAACCGCCAGATCAGTCTGGCGACGCGACACTGCCAGCACTGTCGCTGCGATCTCCGGCAAACTGGTACCGAACGCCGTGACACTCAGCGCGATCGCTGCCTCGGATACACCCAGGTCGCGCGACAGCGCCACCGCGCCAAGTATTAACAATTCCGCCCCCGCGACCAACATGGCCACCCCGACCAGCAAACCAACCACATTGCGCCAGTTTGATGTAGCGGTGGCTTGCGGGATTGCGTCTTCCGGATTGCGATGACTGCGAAAAGCGATCGCCATACTCGCCGCCAGAAGCGCAATCACAATAAGCGCATCGAGGCGCCCAAAATAGCCATCCGCCAGCAACACTGCCGCCACACCTGCCGACAGCACCATCAGTGGAAACTGCACCAGGCGTAGCGTTTGATCAACCTTCAACACCGCCAGTAGTGCGGCCAGCCCCAACACCAGTGCAATGTTTACCGAGTTCGAACCTACAACGTTACCAGCCGCTATGTCACCATATCCCTGCAACGCAGAGCCGGCACTGACGAACAATTCCGGTGCACTTGTGCCCAGTGAAACCACCACCAGACCAATGATCGTAGCGGGCCACGCGAGTGCCTGACCTATGGCCACTGCACTGTCCAGCAGTCGATTACCACCAAAATACAGCAATACACAGCCACCCGTGATCGCCAGAAGATCCAGAACCATTGCAGTCGAAAACCTGTTCAGCTTTTTGTCTGCCGCTAGTCTCGACAACCTCGGGTCTGGAATAAAGTCGCAGTTTCCGACTAGATTATCAGTTTTTCTCGATCTATTGAATCAGATAATTCGACTTTAATAACCTCAGTGCCGCCGATATCTTGTCCGATCACACAATCGGATAGCCTTTTATGCCAATACGCGCACTGCGAAGTTTCATCAGGTGGGAATCCTCTGCGGGCCTGATACTGATGAGCGCTGCGATACTGTCTCTATTGATTGCAAACTCATCGTGGGCGATGCACCACGCACAGTTTTTCGCCACCCGAACCGCCATCATCTTTGGTGAATTCGCGATTGATAAACCCCTGCTGTTGTGGATCAACGATGGCCTGATGGCCGTATTCTTTCTGTTGATCGGGCTGGAATTGAAACGTGAAGTCATGCAGGGCCAGCTGGCTACCCGATCGCAGCTGTTGTTGCCAGTGCTGGGCGCAACGGGTGGGTTTGTGCTACCCGCCGTTATCTTTTATCTGTTTAATCGGGGCGATCCGATCGCGCTCGCCGGCTGGGCAATACCATCGGCCACCGATATCGCTTTTGCATTGGGCGTGTTGTCGCTGTTCGGAAGTCGCATACCCTTGTCAGTCAAGGTGTTTCTCGCCTCAATCGCCATTGTCGACGATGTTGGCGCCATCATTGTCATCGCTCTTTTCTACACCAGCCAGCTGTCAGTCTACTCGCTGCTGCTGGCGGCCATCGGCACGGCAGTGCTGGTTGTGATGAATCTTTTGGGGGTTAGAAAAGTCGCGCTGTACATCGTGATTGGTGTGATTATCTGGGCGGCTGTATTGAAAAGCGGCATTCACGCAACCCTTGCCGGCATCATTGTCGCCATGGCCATTCCGATCAGCAAAGACGAGGCCGGCCACTCACCACTGGTGAGCCTTGAACATTCACTGCACCCGTGGATTGCCTTTGCGATACTGCCACTGTTTGCATTTGCCAATGCCGGGGTTAGTCTGCTCGATATCGGCGCCTCACAGTTATTCTCAGGTGTTTCACTCGGTATTGCTGCGGGGCTGTTTTTCGGTAAGCAGATCGGTGTTTTCGTGCCGGTGTGGCTGGCGATAAAAAGTGGCCTGGTGCGCATGCCCGAAGGGGCAAACTGGCTGATGTTATACGGTGTCGCCGTTACCACAGGAATCGGTTTCACCATGAGCTTTTTCATCGGCACACTGGCTTTTGAGTACGCCGAGGCAAGCTACGCCACCACCATGAAGATCGGCGTACTGACAGGCTCCGCACTCTCAATGGCCTGGGCACTCATCATTCTGGCCATAGCAACACGCAAAACCGGGACAATCTAACTCACCCGGCGAAAAGCGGAGAGCATTGTGCTCTCCGCTGGCTGCTGTTATCGGCCGATCAAAAACCAGTTACTGCATTTAACTGTTGCTCTCGGCAGTGGGAGCGCTCGCCATAAATTGATTGAACTCCGCCTCATCGGCACGGCGCTTTGCGTCGTTGCGGAAGTCGTCGAAGCGTTTGGCCCGATCACGTATCTCGCCTTTGATTTCGGCGATGCGATCATATTGCGTCTGTTGAAATTCGTTAAACACGATATTGTCGTTTGCACTCATACGTTCACTGCCCCAGTTACCAAAGAAACGCGCCCAGATGCTTTGCACCGCGGCGGGTAAATCACGCACATTGCGGCCGGTCATAATCCAGAACAGCACCACCAGCCCTACCGGCCAGAAAAAAACAAAACCGACTACCATGGCGGCGATATTCATCCCGCTCCAGTTACCCTGGCGGCGACACCCACCAGAACGAAACCTGGACTGGCGTCTCTCTGAGCCCATATTCACCTCACTTGATGTTGACATAGTATTTTCCTGTTGAAGCAAAATCGGAGATCCTGTTCCCGCGAAAACCCAGCGATCCGGGTTGTCTATTTCTCCCTGATTGACAAATGTGATCGCTGTTCACATATAATATACAGACTCTGAGCCCGCTTACAAGCCTCTGCAGGAAAAAAAGTGAACAACGTTAACATTAGCTCTCTGCAGCCCTTACCGTGAAAAAGGGACGCAACCAGTACCACCATGGCAATCTGGCCGAATCTCTGCTCGATGCCGTGGACCACCTCGCCTCTCAGTTTGGTCTGGAGGCCGTCACGTTGCGGGCCTGTGCAAAGCTTGTTGGCGTATCGCCCTCGTCCGCCTTCCGGCACTATGCTGACAAACGCGCCCTGCTCACCGCGTTCGCCACCAGAGCGCTGACCCAGCTGGCCGAAACCATGGCAACAGCCAGCGCGAATGCTACCGATCGCGGCGACAACCCGTTTAACGCCGTGGGCCTGGCCTATGTGGAGTTCGCGATCGACAAGCCGGCATTTTTTCGCGCCATGTGGAGCGAGGAGACCGTCTACATCAATGACCCCGAATACCGTGCCGCGGCCAATAAGCTGGGCAACTATCTAAAGGGCGGATTTGCAGCAACGATAACCGACGCCGATCCCGAGCGCTTTAGCCCGCAGGAACTTTTGGCCTGGTCGGCGGTTCATGGCCTGGCTGACCTGCTGGTCGATGGCCCGATTGGCAGCGACGGCACCAAGCCAGAAAAGATGTCGATGGCCCGGCAGATGATAGAGGCGCTGACACCGGCACTGCGCTAGTCCGTAGGTGATTAAGCCGCGACGTGCCGCTTCACCGCACGCAAAACAACAAACTTCTTACTCGTCGCCACCGTTCTGCAATTACCAAACAGTCGCCGCAACATGACGTGGTAACCCAGGTGATGATTGGCCACCACCCAAAGCTCGCCACCCTGCGCCAGACACCGCTTGCTGGCTTCGAACAGGGTCTGCGCGATGCCGCGATCCAGCACATGCTGCTGGTGAAACGGTGGATTGCACAGAATCAGGTCGGTGGCGCCGGTGGGTACTGTCGTCAAGCCATCTGCCGCCTCAAATCGGGCTGTCGGTTTACTATCCGTAAATCGCGCATGCCAGTTGCTGCGCGCCGAATCAACAGCCATGTACGATTCATCGATGAAATGTCCCGCCGCATCGGGGTGCCTGGCCTGATACATTATTCCCAGCACGCCGTTGCCACAGGCGAGATCAATAAATCGATCAACCGCCGGCAGCGCGGGATACTGAGCGAGCAGCATACCCGTACCCACATCCAGCTTCTCGCGCGAGAAAAGGCTGGCGTGATTGCTCAATTCAAATCCCGCCAGCGGATCCAGATAGACCGACGGATACGGGTTGGCGGGCACGGCCAGCGACAGATCGAGGCTTGCAAATATCAGCCGCGCCTTTTTAACTGCCAGCGACGTGGTCGTGGGACCAATAGTTTTCTCGATACAATCAAACGCGGCAGGCTGCAGGTGCTTGACCATCCCACCGGCGATAACCTTGCTGCGGTCGTGCAGACACGCACGCAAGCGAATGAGCTGATCTTCGAGCATAGCCGTTATTTTCGGCACCTTGATCAGCACAATATCAAACGTACCCGTCGGGTTTTCTATCGAAGTTAGCGCAATTGCAGAATCTTCCGCAACACCGTTCAGGCGCAGGTTTTCGCGCAGTGCATTGTGACCGATACTCGAGTCTGTCCAGCTCACGGGCTGCCAATGATGCAATGCACAGGCAAGCGCGCCACAGCCATCATTGATCAGTAACACTCGGGCCGGACAATCTGCACTCAACAACTGCTCGGCATCCAGATGCCGCAGTATCAACTCATCCGCTGCATCCCAGGCACGCAGGTTATCTTTCTTTTTCACCGGCCAGCGCTGCAGCTGCAGCGTACCGAAGGGAGATTCCAGAGTGGCCATTTACTATGTTTCTACCTGCTCGATGAGTCGAGTGACGATCATTGTAGCAGCCGGGACTATTCGACCCGCTGATCGCCAACAAAAACCGCACACCAACTATCGACCGATATACGCTATCCTGCCGACCGCCTGCGACGGGTAATCCCGGTCTCAGGCCGCGTGAATAATATTATGGACTTACCCCAAAGGAACTGTTCCCAATGACTTTTAAACACCTCCTGACGATCCTCTCACTGTCGATAGCGCTGACTGCGTGTGGCTCCGACAGCGACAACAATGCCGACGGCGAATCTGGCGGCACCACCGACGGCGCCAGTGACGGAACTACCGACGGTGCGGCAGATGGCACAACAGACGGCGCAGCCGATGGAACGACTGACGGCACAACCGACGGGACCACTGACGGCTCGACTGATGGCTCGGCGAGCACCCAACTGACAGGCAATGTGACCAACTGGGGTGTCATCGATCTGGACGAAATCAACAATACGGTTGAACCGAGCGCTGGATTTGGTCGCTTCAATGCCAATTTTGCCGCCGCCAACTTGACTACCGCATTCGTCCCAAGCCAGGATGTTTGCGAAGTATCGAGAACCGAGTTGTTTGACTTCCCGACTGAAATCGATTTTGATTTTGAAGTGGATTTCGACTTGATCAGCGCAGGTGATGCCATCACTTTCACCGGCCCGGCGGGCACCTACGCAGAATTAACAAGAGAAACATTCGGCCAATTCACCGGTTATTCAATCGAAAATCCACTGACCGGGCCCGCGCCGAGCGGACTGGTAGTCGACATACCTGGCGACGAGTTCCCCGCGTTCTCCAATATTGCAATCCCGGACGTTACTGCCCTGCAGGTTACCGCGCCAGCCCCCAATACACCGGTCACCCCGTCCACACAGTTCAGCTGGGTTGCAGCCACCGGCAGCGATACCGTCGTCGGCATCAGCACAAGCTTTATCGATATCGCCACCAGCGAAAACGTATCGGTCGACTGCACCGTTGCCGATGACGGCAGTTTCGCTTTCGACAGCGCCACCCGGAGCGCTATGGGCAGCGGTTTCAGCAGCACTGGTCTATTTCTGTCGCGCAGCGCCTTCACTTTTCGCCAGAATGGCAACACGGTGCTGATCGTCAGCCACACGATCGAAAACTAGTTTGTATGAGAAGCCGGGCGGCTCATGTCGCCCGGCACGCGTTCAATGCCACCCCGGCCGGCGCGAACTGCCACTAAAACGCCCCGCTCAAGAGCGCCAGCGCGTAATCGGTTCGTGCAGCGTTTGCAAGGTGGCGACATCCTTGCCAGCAATACTGTCGATCAGCAATCGCGCCAGCTCCTTGCCGGTGGCAAAGAGATCTTCGGCAATCGTATCCATCGCCGGATAAAGAACGGGCAATATATCGGTGGTCTGTTTGCAGATCAGATCATACTCGCCACCGAGTGTCAGCCCGCCCTGCTGCAATCCACTCACGATTGCGAGCGTCGTCAATTCGTTATTACAAATAATCGCGTCGTAACGATCTGCAGACCGCGCAAGCCGCTGGCCGTAGTCTCTGGCACCATCGGTACTGTCGATCACGGAGGAATCCTGCAACACCTCGCCAACCACATTACTGCGGGCAATCACGCGATTGAACGCGTTAACGGTGTTGGAGTAATTGGTCGTGCCATTGTCCACGGCAGCGAGCAACAAGCGTCTGCGCCCCTTCTGCACCAGGCGCTCAACCGCCAGCTCAACATAGCGCTCGGCGTGAAAATCGTGAAAGGCATGCGGTGAGTAGAATTCGGTTCGGCCATGCGATACAACCGGAAATCCGGCATCCATCAGCAATTGAACACGCGAATCACGAGCGCTGGTGTGGGTAAGAATGACACCGTCGGCCGAGCGGTTATTCAGAATGTAGCGGATTGAATCCTCCGGATTGGTACGCTCGAATTCCGGTATCACATTCAGGTGGAATTTGGTCCCGAGCATGTGCGCGCCGATGCCCTGGATCAGGATGCGTGTGAAATCCATGTTCTTGACATCGGCGGCAAGCACCAGCGCCAACACGTTAGTGCGCCCGGTGCGCAATCTCACCCCGGCCCGGTTTGGCACGTAACCGATCTGCGCGGCGGCCCTGGCTACTTTATCGCGCGTCGACTGGCGCAGATTGCTGCCATCGCGCAGCGACAACGAAACCGTAGACAAGCTAAGCCCGGTCAGCTCCGCGATGGTTTTCAGTGTTGGTCTGTGTGGAGTGCGGTGCGACATACAGGATCATTTGTTGGGGGCCGGGCATGCTGGTGCTTCGCCCGCGGCCAGCATAATTCAAAAGCCGAACCAAGGGCAAAAGTGTATTGCAACGTTACAATGAATCGCGCAAAATAACACCTTGCAGATTACATTTTTGCTTTATCCGGGGTGATTCTTCGATTTCTATCTACAGCTTCGTCACCAATCGCACGATTGCATCGTCACAATCAGTCACCTCAGGCAATACCGGCAGACTCTTACCACGCGAAACAGGAACTGCCACTTATATACCAACCACATTTTCCGATGGAGGGAAATATGAACCGTCGCCTCGACATTCGCTTTGGCAAAACTCTGCTCGGCACCGTGCTTGGCACAGCCATGCTGGCAAGTGCAGCCAACGCCGGAGATATTCGCTTCTGGACCACTGAAGAACAGCCCGATCGACTGGCCAAACAACAGGCCATGGCCGAGCAGTTTGAAAAGGCCACCGGCAACAAGGTGGAAGTGATCCCCGTTACTGAAAAAGACTACGGCACGCGCGCCACCGCTGCTTTCGCCGCTGGCGACCTGCCCGATGTCATCTATCATCCACTCCAATACGCACTGCCCTGGGCCGAGGCAGGCATTCTCGACAGCGAAGCGGCGACCGAAGTTGTCGAGGCACTGGGCAGCGACACCTTCCAGCAGGGTCCGGTAGACATGGCCGCCTACAAAGGCGGCATCGCTTCGGTTCCGGTCGATGGCTGGACACAAATGATCGTCTATCGCGCCGACCTGTTCGCCGAGAAGGGTCTCGAGCCTCCCAACTCCTACGCCAACGTTGAAGCCGCGTTGAAGGCGCTGCACAACCCGCCGGAAATGTACGGCTTTGTGGCGCCCACCAAAGTGGACGAAAACTTTATGAGCCAGGTGCTTGAGCACGTATTGCTGGCCAATGGTGTGTCACCAGTAGGTGCCGACGGCTTCAAACCACTGGAAGCCGGCCCCACCACCGAAGCACTCGATTTCTATAAAGCGATCGGCAAGGCATCACCTCCCGGTGAACTGTACTGGAAGCAATCACGGGAGCTCTACTTTGCCGGCCAGGCGGCGATGATTATCTGGTCGCCCTTCATCCTCGACGAACTTGCCGGCCTGCGCGACAGCGCTCCGCCGACAATCAACGACGATCCGACCAGCCGCGATCTGGCGGCAAAAACCGGCATCGTAACCAACTTCGCCGGCCCTTCAAACGCCGATGGCGCAGCCTGGGGAGATGTTCGCTATTTCGGCATCACACCCGATGCAGATATCGAAACAGCCCAGGATTTCATCAAGTACGCCATGGATGAAGCCTACATGCAGACGCTCTCAATCGCACCGGAGGGTAAGTTTCCGGTTCGCTCCGGCACCGCGGACGATGCCGGTAAATTCAACAAAGCCTGGGCGATGCTGCCCGTTGGCGTCGATCGCAAAGCACCACTGGGTGAACTCTACGAGCAATCGATGATTGATGAAATCGTCGGTGGTTTGAAGGTCGCGCAGCGCTGGGGGGTGGCCGAGGGGCAATTGTCGCTGGCATCGAAAATAATCAACTCGCAGGCAATTAACCGCGTATTCCGCCAGTATCTCGATGGCGAAGTGGATGCCGCTGCCGCTATCGAAGCGCTCAATACGGAACTGGCCGCCGTCAAATAAGAGCTTGCAGCACTACCGCGGTGGCGGATCAACCGCCACCGCTTTCACCCTCACCGCAACAGCGAAGCAATGACTAACGCGCGCCCTCCCAAGTCACGCGGCGCCCTCGCCAGGCGCGAAGCACGACTCGCCTGGGGGCTGCTGCTACCCACCATCACAATTGTCAGCCTGGTGATTTTCCTGCCGCTGCTGGCCATATTCTGGATCAGCGTCAAGCCGGTCGGGCTGGCCGACCTGCGTCCGGTGGCGCCCATCGTGCGAGAGAGTCTACGCAACAAGGGCGACGATTTTCGCATTGAGTACCGGGTCCGCAATTCATCGCAAAGTAAACCACTCGACAACGTCGGTTTCACCGACACCATCCCCCCGTTTATAACACTCGATCAAATTCCCGAGCGCTGCACGCTCACCGGCCAGGCCCTGGATTGCGAGTTTGGCAATGTGGAAGGTGGTTTCAGCGAGCGCATCAAAATACCGATCAGCGGTGTCAGTGATAAAAAAAGTGCCGAGCCCATTGTTGAAGGCAGCGAACCGATCGTTCGCGGCAGCGGCGACAACGTACTCACCAACAATGAATTCACCGCCGACAACTTCAAAAGAATATTCAACAGCAGTGAATTCCTGTCAGTGTTGTGGGCAACCATTTTCTACACCGTAGTCGGTACCATCGGCGCTCTGGTTGTGGGCCTGTTCGCCGCATTGCTGCTAAACAAACGTTTTCGCGGCCAGGGTATTCTGCGCGGCCTGTACCTGTTTCCCTATGTCTCTCCGATTATCGCGGTCGCGTTTACCTGGGTTGCCCTTTTCGATCCGTTCTCGGGTTCATTCAATGCCCTGTTACTGCAAATGGGTGTCACCGAACAGCCGATTAACTTTTTTGGTCAGCGCCCGCTGGCTCTGATCATGGTGACGGTATTCGAGATCTGGCGATACTTTCCACTGTCATTTCTTTTCATTCTGGCGCGTATGCAATCCATCGATAGCGACATGTACGAAGCCGCCGACATGGACGGCGCGAGTCCGTTCCAGAAATTCTGGTACCTGTCGCTGCCGCAATTGCTCGGCATCCTGAGCGTACTGTTCCTGCTGCGCTTCATCTGGACCTTCAATAAATTCGACGACATATTCCTGCTCACCGGTGGCAATGCCGGCACCCGAACACTCACTGTCAATGTCTACGAGCAGGCCTTTGCCATTTCCAATATCGGTGCCGGGGCCGCGGTTGCTGTGGTCATCTTCGCGGTGTTGCTTACCTTCAGCGTTTTGTTTCTGAAATACATCTCGCGCGAGGAAGGCTTGTGAATTTCCTTCGTCAGGGCATCATCACGTCTGTCACCATTGGCGTGCTGTGGGCGATGGTGGTTGCAGTGACCGTAGCGGTGGTGATGTCGTTCGCCACCGGTGAGAGTTTCAGGCCGGCACTCTATGGCAGCCTTGTCTACGGCATAATCGCCGGACTTCTCGGGCTGTTCATCAAGCCGCGCGTGGTGAATTATTCAGCCACCATCCTGATCGGCGCCGCACTGCTATGGACAACACTTAGCCAGCTGCACTTTTCTGTTGCGCACAACAGTGTGCTGCACATTGTAACTGCCCTGCTACTCGGCGCCTCTGCTGCGCTGCCGCTACACGCCATGCTGTCGAGCACTCACCCCGGCGCCCTTACCCGGCACAGCTTCGAAGATGCTGTGATCAAATTCCTCACAGGCTTTGGCTACATCGTATTCACAGCGATTGTATTGATTCCCTTTTATGTCATGGTGATGACAAGCCTGAAGTCTCAACAGGCACTGCTGCAGAACCCGCTGGATTTCTCAATCGACTTTGGCAGCGGCATCGCACTTTTTCGAAGTTATATCGAGTTGTTCAGCCAGTTCAATTTTGGCAACTACCTGTGGACCAGTTTTTACATATCCGTGATTACCGTGGTACTCACTCTGCTGTTCTCAGTACCCGGTGCCTATGCCGTTGCGCGTTTGAACTTTCGCGGCAGCGCTGCTTTTTCACGCACCATTTTATTGATTTACATGGTACCGATGATCGTGCTGGCGCTGCCCATCTACATCGCATTCTCTATTTCCGGCCTGCGCAATACCATCATCGGCATCGTATTGATTTATCCGGTTACCACCATCCCGGTAGCGCTTTATATGTTGCAGGGATATTTTCGTGGCCTGCCGGTCGAGGTTGAAGAAGCCGGCCTGATGGATGGACTCACTCGCTTGCAGGTGATCCGTAAAATCACTTTGCCACTGGCATTGCCGGCGCTGGTTTCAGTCTCGCTCTATGTTTTCATGATTGCCTGGAACGAGTTTCTGCTGGCGTTCATGCTGCTCGACGACCCCGCAAAATTCACCCTGACGCGCGGCGTCACTATGCTGAACTCCTCCGAGATTCCACGCCAGCACCTGATGGCCGGCGCGGTAATCGCCACCATTCCCGTCATGGTTCTGTTCCTGACTCTGGAACGTTTCATGACCAAAGGCCTGACCGCAGGCTCAGTAAAGGGTTAACTACTTTATGGCCAATTCGCTGGACAGCACCGCGCGCGATATCCTGCGCCACAATGACAAAGGCGGCTACACCATTCCCACTACGGGTTTGTACCCGTACCAGTGGAACTGGGACAGCGCCTTTGCCGCCTTCGGTTTTGCACAGTTCGATATCGATCGCGCCTGGACCGAGCTCGACACGCTGTTCTCCGGCCAGTGGCAAAACGGCATGGTGCCGCACATACTTTTTCACACCGTTGACCCGGGATATTTTCCAGGTCCGGAGGTCTGGGGCGGCACCGGCCCGATCGCATCATCGGGCATCAGCCAGCCACCGATTGCCGCCACCATGGCAAAGCTTGTTTACGATAAAAACCCCGAGACAGGCGCAACGAGAATGGCACCGCTTTTCGATAAAATGGCGGCCTGGCATCGATGGTTTATGGACTGGCGGCTCGATAACAACGCCGTTTGCATTACCCACCCCTGGGAGGCCGGTCGCGACAACGCACCCGACTGGGACGAAGCCATGGCCGGTATCGATCCCGCCGACGTCGGTGAATACACGCGGCGCGACACCGCCCACGTCGACAGTTCAATGCGGCCAAAAAAGTACGACTACGATCGCTATGTCTGGCTGGTGCAGCTTGGCAATAAGCTCAAGTGGGATCAGGCAGCACTGCTGCAGCAAAACCCCTTCCGAGTAGCCGATCCCACCATGACATTCACACTCCTGCGAGCCCAGCGCGATCTGGCAGCGCTTGGGCGTGCCATCGGGCGCGACGTCACCGCCATCGAAGCCGATATTGCAACGCTTGAAAAGGGTGTTGAATCATTGTGGAACACAGACCTCGGTGCCTTCGATTCGCGCAACGCCAAAACCGGCAACTGGGCCAATTCAATTTCAAACGCCTCATTTCTGTGCTGGTACGCCGGCGTGCAGGCTCCACAAATGAAAACCGTATTGCGCGATGTCATGTCTGAAGTCAGCTACGGCATACCTTCATACGATCCACGTGGCGCGCAATTCGATGGCAAACGCTACTGGCGTGGCCCGGTCTGGGCCATCATGAATATGCTGATCAGCCTCGGCATGCACGAGTCAGGGATGGCCGAGGGCGAGGCGCTTCGTCAGTCCACCTGCAAACTAATTACCGAACACGGCTTTGCCGAATACTTCGACCCTCGCGATGGCAGCCCTGCCGGTGGGCAATCGTTTACCTGGACTGCGGCCGTCTGGCTGGGCTGGGCATCACCCACCGCAGATCTTTTCTGATGGGCGCGATCAAACTGTCGGCAGCCGAAAAATGGTTCGGCCAGACTCAGGTCATCAAGGGCGTGGACCTCACCATCAATGAGGGCGAATTCGTGGTCTTCGTCGGGCCATCCGGTTGCGGTAAGTCCACCCTGCTGCGAATGATTGGCGGCCTCGAGGACATCTCTCGCGGCACGATTGAAATCGACGGTATCGACGTCAGCAACCAGCCGCCTTCGCAGCGCGGCCTGTCGATGGTGTTTCAATCATACGCCCTGTACCCGCATATGTCGGTCAGAGATAACATGGGGTTTTCACTTAAAACCGCAGGCGTTGCAGATGCACAGATACGCGAAAAAGTGGATGCCGTAGCCGCGACGCTCAAACTGACCGACTATCTGAACCGACGGCCGAAGGATTTGTCGGGCGGGCAGCGACAGCGCGTGGCAATCGGGCGATCCATCGTGCGAGAGCCCACCGCGTTCCTGTTCGACGAACCACTGTCCAACCTCGATGCTGCCCTGCGAGTGGAGATGCGCTACGAAATATCCAAGCTCCATCAGGCGCTGGCCGCAACCATGATCTATGTCACCCACGATCAGGTCGAGGCGATGACGCTGGCTGATCGCATTGTCGTACTCGACGCCGGGCGGGTGATTCAGGTGGGCACACCACGCGAGTTGTACAACCATCCCGTCAATACGTTTGTGGCGCAGTTTATTGGCAGCCCGAAAATGAATGTAATGCCCTGCTCGACCAGCGGCAACACCTATCAGCTACCCGGCGGCCGGACTGGCCCGTGCAGCGCCACAGCCGCTGCTGCCACGCAAATCGGCACCCGCCCGGAGCATCTTGCGATCGTCAGTCAGGGAGAGGGTATGGCCGATGGAAAAGTCGATGTCGTCGAGTATCTGGGCGCGGACACCTTTGTGCTGCTCGACTGTGCAGCGCTCGGGCAGCTTTCGGCAAGAATATCGGGCGAGACCGACTTACAACCCGGCGAAACAGTCGGCCTGCATTTCGATCCTGCGCGCAGTCTGTTTTTTGATGCCGACGGGAAAACCATCGATTAACCCAAAGTGCACAGATCATGTCGTCGGAGGTGGACTCACGCAAGTCCAGCCACCGTCCACGACCAGCGTCTGGCCGGTAATTTGAGCGGCAGCAGGCGATAACAAAAACATCGCGGTGCCGGCGATATCATTCGGCGTCGATGCCCTGCCTGTCGGTGTCAATTCCCGCCATGTCGCCTCGTAGTCTTCATCAGCCAGCGTGCGCTCGGTAGACGTTGCCCCCGGCGCGATCGCATTACAGGTTATCCCGTGCGCGCCCAACTCGGCACCGAGACTTTTTGCCAGCATTCGAATTGCTGCTTTCGACATCGCGTAGGCGGCGAGGTCCGGATGGTACTGAAGCCCGGTCACTGAAGACATCAATACCAATCGGCCGGCACTCGTCGCACCGGAATCAACCGATGCAGCGTTTTGCGCGATCATCGCACGCGCCGCACTTTGAGCCAGAAAGAAAGTACCGCGCAGATTTACATCAACCAGTCGTTGAAAGTCCTCGATCGGGTAATCGATAAATTTTCCGAAGGTGGTAATCCCTGCATTGGCCACGGCGAAATCCAGCCTGCCAAATTCGCCGGTTGCGGCTTTTATCATAGAATTGATTACGTCGAGATCGCTGCTATCTCCGGGCACCGCAATAGCGGCCGCCCCGTCATCGCGCAGGGCCTGGCACAACCCGGTGGCCAGATCCGCGTTGACATCGTTGACGACAACACACGCGCCGGCTTGCGCCAGCTGACGCACAATCGCCTCGCCAATCCCGGTGCCGGCACCGGTTACAACGGCTACTCGTTGTTTGAAATCGAACATACTGCAGTGATACCTCCTGGTTACCGTTTACATGTCAATACGGTTGCGGAACAGTCGCAACACAAAGCCCGCTGGTCCACCATATCCGGGCGCGAAAATGTTCATAAAGTATTCATGTATAAAACCATAAAACATTCAGGTTCGCGTAACTGATTGTTCAAATGGCAGCACCATATTCAAGAAACGGATTACTCGCTGCCTGGCGACGGGTGTCCAGTTCCAACCATGCACACGAACAACGAGAACGACGACTCCAATGGAAACAAAACGAAACTACTTGCTGGTATCCGCTCTTGCACTGGCGGTAACAGGAGCGACAGCCGCCGTCGCCGCCGACAAGGCCGTATCAGATGATGTGATCGCCGAGCAACGCGACGCATTGGCGAAATCCACCAA
>CAKZSB010000217.1 GCA_937920585.1 uncultured Granulosicoccaceae bacterium
TTGAGTGTAACTGAATATTCTATCTTTTTGCCCGTCGACGAAAGCAGTGCGGCGCGTGGTTTCGATATACTGAAAACTGGCAATCCGGAGGAGCCGCAGCATGAAAAAGTACCAGCACTATATCAATGGCCGTTGGGTGGATCCTGCCGATGGGCAGTGGTTCGATACCGAGAACCCCTATACCGGCGCAGTTTGGGCGCAGATTGCACGCGGCAGCGCTGCAGATGCCGATCGTGCCGTGGCTGCTGCCAAAGCGGCGTTTGAGGGTGAATGGGGCAGCATCACGCCGACCGAGCGTGGCAAACTGCTGGTGAAACTGGCCGACATTATCGAACGCGAAGCACCGCGACTGGGTGAACTGGAAGTACAGGACAATGGCAAACTGATCGCCGAGATGGGCGCGCAGACGCGATACCTGGCAGAGTGGTATCGCTACTACGGAGGCCTTGCCGACAAAGTCGAAGGCGCGGTTTTACCTTCAGACAAACCCGGTATTTTCAACTTCACCCGTTACGAGCCCCTCGGTGTGATCGCAATGATCACCGCCTGGAACTCACCGCTTTTGTTGCTGGCGTGGAAACTCGCGCCAGCGCTGGCGGCGGGTAATACGGCGGTAGTCAAACCGTCTGAGTTTACCTCTGCATCATCGCTTGAATTCATGGAGCTGATCGCCGAAGCCGGATTTCCACCGGGGGTTGTCAATTGCATCAGCGGCATGGGTATCGAAGTGGGCGCGCCACTGGTCGATCACCCTGATGTCGCGAAGGTGGCATTTACAGGATCCGATATCGCTGGCCAGAAAATCTACGAAAGTGCGGCGCGCAAGATTATGCCGGTAACGCTGGAACTCGGCGGCAAGTCACCGAATATCATATTTGAAGACGCCGATTTCGAGGCTGCGGTAATGGGGGCAATCTCCGGAATTTTTGCCGCCACCGGGCAAACCTGTATCGCCGGATCGCGGCTGCTGGTGCAGCGCTCGATTCACGATCAATTCGTTGAGCGATTGGTACAGGTGGCAGGGGATGCGACCATTGGAGATCCCATGTCCGCCGATACCCACGTGGGCCCGGTCACCACGCCACCGCAGTATCAGAAAATAATGGACTATATCGAGGTTGCCAAAAACGATGGTGCGCAGTGCGTGCTTGGAGGTAAGCCTTACACTGGTGACGGTGCGAAAGGCGATCGATTTGTCGAGCCGACCATATTCACCGGTGTCAGCAACGACATGCGCATTGCCCAGGAAGAGGTTTTCGGCCCGGTGTTGTCAGTGATTCCATTCGATACCGAAGAAGAGGCGATCGCTATCGGCAACGATATCGTATTCGGTCTGGCTGCTGGTGTCTGGACCAGTGACATCGGCCGTGCTTTGCGTATGTCTGAAAAACTGAAAGCCGGTACCGTCTGGGTCAACACCTATCGTGCAGTGAGTTTTATGTCGCCATTTGGTGGCTACAAACGCAGTGGACAGGGCAGAGAAAGCGGGCAGGAATCGATCAAGGAATTCCTGCAGGTAAAGTCGGTGTGGATTGCACAGCAAACTTCAGTGGCCAACCCGTTTATTATTCGCTAGGTAAATTCCTGCACATGAAAATAGCAATTATCGGTACCGGTGCTATGGGATCGATCTACGCGGCGCAGTTTGCTGAAAATGGCCATGACGTTTTCGCAGTAGACACGTGGGGTGATCATGTAAATGCGATCAACGCCCGTGGCCTGATCATAGAAGGCTCTGGCGGGCAGCGAACGATAGAGGGTATTAGTGCCTTCACCACACTCGACAAAACACCGCAATGTGAACTCTACGTTATCGCAACCAAGGGCAATGGCGTTGGCGCGGCTGCAAGGGATGTCGCCGCATCTATGGCGTCTGATTCACTCGTGCTCACGATTCAGAATGGCCTGGGCGCGGGTGAGCGGATTGCCGAGCACATGTCTACTGCCAATGTCCTGCTGGGGGTGGCCGATGGATTCGGGGCGGCGATGATCGGTCCGGGTCATGCCAAACACAATGCCATGAAACTGATCCGTCTCGGTGAAATGAACGGTGGTGTAAGCGAGCGCCTGCGCTTACTTGAATCTACCTGGCGCAGCGCAGGATTTAACGTCGAGGCGTTTGAGGATATTCATCAACTGATCTGGGAGAAATTCATCTGCAACGTTG
Organism: uncultured Granulosicoccaceae bacterium; assembly: GCA_937920585.1. Taxonomy (GTDB): domain Bacteria; phylum Pseudomonadota; class Gammaproteobacteria; order Granulosicoccales; family Granulosicoccaceae; genus CAKZSB01. The sequence goes on from CAKZSB010000217.1 coordinate 2,168, forward strand.
GACTAAGCGCACCCAGTGCGCTGTTCGATTGCACGATTGGCGAGTTGCTGGCTAATCCTGAATCTCGTAGTGTCGCGATGGGGTGTATGCTTGAAGCCTACAAGCTGGGTTTGAAAGAGGGGGTCGCCTTCAGCTTTGACGATCCGGTCGCCTATCTTGAGAAATTTGTTGCGATGATGCCGAACGCCAATCCATCATTGCAGCAGGATTATCGAGCCGCTCGCCACTCTGAAATTGATGCGATCAATGGAATGGTGCCGGAGTTAGGTCGGCGCTACGGCGTGGCGACGCCTTACAATGAAACACTCAGCGCATTGATTCGAGCACGGGAGGTGACGTATCACTAAATTCGAATATCATAACCAATATCCATTCCGCGGCAGTCCAAATTAAATTGCTAAGTGATCGAACCCGGTTGCGAAAACCTGAAACAAACAATCAATAGACCGGCTCATGAAAATTAGTGATCTGCCTTTTGGCACAACAGACTGGATGAATGTTGAAACAACCGAGCACGCGGGTGAGACCGGCGCAGCCTTTTGGCGTACCTGCCAGTTTGGTGATATCAGAGTGCGCATGGTTGAATACAGCAAGGGGTATCTGGCTGATCACTGGTGTGAGAAGGGCCATATTCTGTTGTGCCTTGAAGGACAACTGGACACCGAGCTTGAGGATGGCAGAACCTTTACGCTGACCCCCGGGATGAGTTATCAGGTAGCCGATGGAGCGGAGGCACACCGTTCGTCAACTCGTGATGGTGCTCGATTGTTTATTGTCGATTAATGTCGAAACAGGTAGTGAGGTGTACTGACCTGTGTCATCGGGTTTGCAGATTCATTGGTCGCCGAGTCTCCCGATGTCCCGCACTTCTTGTTGGGTAACAATATTGTTGGCGATGCGGGCGCGATCGCCGAGATGGCGTGCGCTCGTTCAGCTTCGATTCCGATGAGCTGACCGCAACGGGCGCTGCCTGCATCGCTCGCGTCCTTGCGACCGATACCGAAATCACATCGCTTTGGCTAAAGCGCAATCCTTTCGGCTCTGCAGGCTGATTGTGGCTCGGGAAGGCGGCCGCCGTATGGCTAATATATGAATCTACATACGGCTAATTAATTGACCTGACATCCATAACGGTTGGTTGTATTTATCTCGCTCTACGCCTGAATCTATCGCTATGAAGATCTCCACGGCAAACGCCTGTTTAAAAAATTGTGTTAGCGGGCTTGTTTGAGCATTGCGAAATATATGGATTTCAATGCCTCGTGGTGTAGACGGGATTCAGGTTGCGTCGACATATAGATTTGATAAAACGGAATATATTCCGGTTGGTATTCGTTTTTGAAAAAATGGAAGTCATTTCTATTTTTAAAAGGAATTGATAATGATTGCTTTAGTCCATTGCAAGAATGATTGAATAATGCATCAGGAATGATATTTCGATAATTGATGAACCCGTTTTTGGAATCCACTGTGTTGCTATCAGTGCTTGCGGTTATACATTCAAAGAGAGTTTAATTTGAGCGGGTAAAGTAGATAACAGTTGGTTGTTGACGCTGTGTAAAAAATAGGTAAACATGAATATGAATCCACACCATCTTGTGGATTTGGCTGTTGATGCATGTGATCGAGAAGCACAACTTGATTCATGCAAATTTGGAATGTCATATTCAATCATAGGAAGGGAGTGCTAGGAAAGATGAAACTACTCAAATATCCGGTATGTGTTGCGATGATGTTGGGGGCATCGATCGTCAATGCAGTGGAAATCAGTCCAGATGACAGAGGGCAATTGTTGATCGCCCCGGTCTATAAAGCGAGCGAGGGAAAATCAACCGAGATTCGAGTCGTAAACCCCAGTAAATCACACGCGGTAAAAGCTGTAGTCAGCGTGCGATCTTCTGCCAATTCGCTTGAGATTCTCAATTTCAATCTGTATCTCACTCCCGCAGACGTCTGGACCGGGGAGTTGAGACATAACGGTTCCGGTGTCGAGTTATACTCTGAAGACGATTCTATTTTGATCGGCTTCAACAACGGCGGACTGAGTACCGATTTTTCGATCAGCTCGGGTGTGTTTGCTCAACCCGGTGGAGGTGTCGCTCTATCGACCTTTGATGAGCGTGACAGTGGCCAGATGATCGAGCTGGGCCACTTTGAAGTCCTGGGGGTCTACTCGGTATCAGGGCCTGACATACATCCCGGCATGCCGAAGTCTCGTCTATTCGAGATCGACAATATCTCGTACAACAACAATACCTTTCGCCAGAATGGCGTAACCAAAGGTGGCCTGTTTGACGGCTATGCACCGGTTAACACCAATCTCGATTGCAACGGCGCGGCAGTTGGCAACCTGGCCCACCACGATGGCGGGCTGCGAACCCAGCTGGGCGGTCGGAACTACTGTATTAATACCCGGGACGACCGCATCGCCCTCTTTGGCGAAGCTGTATTGAAACTCAGCGAGGCAACCGGAGCATTTCGGTACGACTTGCTGGCGTTGCGCAACAGCCGTAACGGTGATGTCATCGCCAACCCGCTATTCGACGCTGTCACACAGCAAGATACGCCTTTGGGTGTTCGCATGGGACCGATCAACGAATTCGGGTATGCGACGGATAACATTGAGTACATTACATCAGTTCTGAGACGCGATACCTTCGAGGGAATCTACGACAGCCTGGAGAAAAAGGCATCTAACCCCCACGTGGCCGAACAAGGCGAAGGCGAGAGCATGCTGGTTGTTACCTTTCCGTTTAAGTACCGGTACCTTCATTCCAGTTCACCCGACTATACCTTTGATCCGGTTGTCCGCGATTTCGGTCGCAGCACTACCTCGATATCCCTCAATGTGTTGAATGACAACAGTTCCGATCGGCAAGGAGTTAGTTTTGATCCCAGTGTTGATCACTATGACTACGATTACGGCTACAGTGATCAGGCCTTTCATGCATTGAATAACTTCAACAATTTTGGGGCCGCCCTGGGTTATCCCAATCACGGTGCTAACAACGCCTTCATCTACGGGGCAACAGCTGAGAATGAATTTGGCCTGGTGCTTTGGGGCAATGTTATCGTCGACATCACGTCGTGGGACACCTCTGAGCGTATGGAGCGCGTGCGCGCATTCACTACTGCGATCTCAGGCGGTCCGGGTATAGATACCCCGGTACCTTTTCTTCAGGACGAAGTTAACTTAATTGCCGACGACAACAACGAGCTTTGGTACTCAACGAAAGGCTGGTACGAGGCATTGTTCACCGAAGCCAACGGCTACCCGGCTCCCACAATCGTAATGACACTCACGACCGACACCCTGGGTCACAGCCGGATCGCGTATGCCGTGACGAAAGACTACTACCACCATAGTGTAGTGCCTGTGGCAACCAAGAACGATGGCGAGGGGTTATAGGGCTTATGACTAGCGACAAAGCAACAGCAGTTTGTCTGGTCGTATTTGCGTTGGTTGCAAGCGGCTGCTCTGGCAGAGAAGACGGCGTCGAGTTGCCAAACGACGACGTGGTCGATGTCGATGACCCCGATCGCATTGTAATTGAGGTGCAATTGGGCACGGAAACCGACGATAGTATCGCAACGCCGGTTGCACCGGTAAGCTCATTCGAGATGGATAGCTTTATTGTTAACCCGTTGTTGACGGCGGGGCCATCTGAAGTTGATGGCAGCTCCTCCAACGTCGTTGCCCGAGCGTTCACCATTAACCCACTGGTAGACTAGGGCAAAAACAGTAGTCAGGTCAGGCGACATGCTCCAATCTGGAGCATGAAGCCTTTTGGTTTGCAGGTCCCGTGTTTCACCGAGTTGCTGTTGGTTCTCAACCGGCGATTGCTTGTAGACTGCAGCACCCTTTTCGATTGCTTATTGCGGCATCGGCGAGTTCCGGGTTTATTGCTGTGTATTCCAGTGGAAGCACGATCTCGTCATAGCCCACCGGTTGATTACTGCAGTCCCATTTGCGCTTTGCCCAGTGGGGTCAAATCATCGATGGTGGCGCGTCCATTGAAATTCACTTCGTAGTCCTCGGCGGCAAAATCCGGTGCGCTTCGACCTTCCTGAAAGTGCGCGGCCTGGCGTAATGTGTAGGCGTGGTTTTTGGTGCAGGCCGGGCTTGCACCGATGTAGATGACGCTGGCGTAGTCGTCTCCCGTGTGTTCATCGCCCACGGCGTGCACGACATCGGGATGCCACCACACCGTATCACCCGGGGCAACTGTCTGGATCGGCAGCAGGCCCGGCATCAGATCCGGATGCCATTCTGCGTCGACTCCCAGTGCCTTTCCCGGGCTTGCTAGGCACAACTCGGTGGCGGGCACGTCGTGCTGTAGTGAGCGCAGCAAGATGTAGGCGATGGAATTTGCGATGGGCAAGAGTTCCAGTGTGCCATCTCCCGGGCCCTGCTCGGTCAATGCAGTCCAGCCCTGAAATGTGCGGAAAACTGAACTCACCGCGGGTGAGGCGTATTCGCGGGTCTGGGTGCGATAGGCCGCGCGCCATGGGTCGAATTGATCGAATCGTCCGCTGAATACATCGGCATAGATACTCTGAAATGCCGGATCGACCCAGCGCTCGTAGGAGCCCGCATCCATGTGCGGGGAAAGCCCCAGGGTTGTGTCACCCGGTGCGCGTCGGCGAGTGCGATCAGCGTAGCTGTAGTCGAGATCAGGATTGAACTCTGCGCCAGCGGGCGCGGTATTGTCCCAGAGGTGGTTGAGAAACCGCCGGGTGACTGCCATTGATTCAGCCTGTCTTGCCATCACCTGCGGACGTGACCAGTAAACCCCGAAAATTTGCGGGGTGGCGTCTTTTAGATCACCGAAGTAATCGTCCAGTCCGGCTTTCTCCTTTGCCAGGCGGTAGTAATCGTTGCTGTCGAGGTAGTGCCCCAGTTCGTGATTCCAGTCTTCGGCCTGCCGGCGATCGAATACATTGCGAATGATCACACAGCCGCGCGCATGGATTGCCTGGCGTTCAGCAGCGGAAACTTTATTGTCGCGTACCGCCTGATAGCTTAATTCCGGTGCTACCAGACCAGTGGCGGCATGCTGATCGATAACATCATCGACTGCCCGCCGCATGGCGTCGCGGACTTTGCCGAAGTGGCGGGTGGCGTCGTTACCGTTGCTTAGTCTGTGTTTGCTTTGTTCGATAAAAGGGCCAGGGTCGAATGCCTTGTCAGCCATGCGGTTACCTTGTGGAGTGGTCGGTTAACGATTCAGTGTAGCGCGATCGATGCGCAAGTATGCGTACGGCTTGTTCAGCCTGCCGAGATAGGATTGGTGTCGTCATTTGCCTGCATCGGATCAATTACATGCTAACACTCTATGATTACCTGCCGTCGCAAAACGCTTATAAGGTCAGGTTGCTACTCAGTCAGCTCAAGCTCAGCTATCGATCTGTTTACGTGAGTATTTTCGAAGGTGAGGGGCAGAGCGAGGAATATCTGAAAATCAGTCCGACCGGCGCCGTACCGGCACTCGCGCTGCCTGACGGGCGCGTTTTGGCCGAGTCCAATGCAATTCTGGCCTATCTGGCCGACGATACGCAATTTTTCCCCGCCGATCGTTTTAAACGGGCTAAGGTGCTGCAATGGCTGTTTTTCGAAGGCGAGCAGGTTCAGTCAACCGTGGCTACCTTGCGACACTGGGTATTAACCGGCAAGGACAAGCGCCGTTCTTCGGCGGTGATGGAGTCCAAACGCGCTGGTACAGCCAAAACGCTTGGCATTCTGGATCGGGCGCTGGCCAGTGATACTTTCCTCGCGGGTGCGGATTACACCATCGCCGATATATCCGTTTTCAGTTATGTGCATCGATCCGATGAGGCAGGGTTTGCATTAACTGACTATCCCAATGTAAAAAGATGGGTAGAGGAGGTGAGATCGCAGCCGGATTTTGTGACGAAAGTGTATCCCTACTCAATCGATCCGCACTCTGCACAGGAGCTTGCCTGGTAACTGCCGGGCATTTACCACCCGTACTGGCAGTTTGAGGCGGCGGTGTTTTCGCAACGATGTCAGGGATACAGCACGGGTGAAGCGATTGCCGATAATGGAGCGTTCAGTGATTCATGTGTCCATCACTTGCACTGTCTGCCGCCTGGTGTACCCTCTCTTGTAATAGACTGCATGGCATGGATTGATCCATGCGGTCGGCGATAAAACGGAGCAGCAGCCATGACGGTAGAATCGGAAAACGAACTGTGCGCATTGCAGGCGATAGGCAAAATTGTGGCGGCTGTATTGCGGCAGATGATGGCTGCTGCCGAACCCGGTATGACAACCCTGGAGCTCGATCAGCTCGGTAAGCAGTTGCTCGACCATCACGAAGCCAGCTCTGCGCCGAAGCAGATGTACGATTTCCCCGGTTACACCTGCATCAGCGTAAACGAAGAGGCAGCACACGGCATTCCCGGCGTCAGAGTGCTGTGTCCGGGTGATGTCGTCAACATCGATGTTTCCGCCGAGAAGGGAGGCTTTTTTGCCGACACTGGCGGTACGCTGGTCGTGCCACCCTGTTCGCAGTTGAAAAGTCGCCTGTTACATGCCACGCGCACCGCGCTGGACGAAGCCTGTGACTATATAAGCGCCGGACGCCCGGTCAACGGGATCGGCAAGACCATCGAGCGAGTAGCGAAACGAAATCGCTTTCAGGTGATCGAGAATCTGTGTGGGCACGGGGTAGGGCGCAGTTTGCATGAAGCGCCCGAGGAAATACGTGGAACCTATCTGCCGTCGGACAGGCGCACCCTGCAATGCGGCCAGGTGATTGCGATCGAGCCCTTTTTGTCCACTCGCAGCAAAGTCGCCACAGAAACCGGCGATGGATGGACGCTGACCACCGGCAAGGGCAATTTGTCGGCGCAGTTCGAACACACTATCGTGGTGACCCGAAACCGCCCGATCCTGTTGACGGTTGCCTGAGCGACGTAGTTGGGTGTGCCAGGGGTGAAGCACTGAAAATACCGGCGGCGGGTGAGTTAACCTGGTGTTTGATATAGTCGCAGCATTGCCTGCGATTGGGTCACCAGCCATGTCGCCGATCGTTGTCAACCAATTGTGTCCCGGCCGCGTTACCAGACTATGAACAAATCACTCCACCGATTTTACCTGTCCTGTGCTGCCGCTGTGTCGCTGCTCGGCGCCAGCTCTTTTGTGCAGGCGCAGCAGCCGCTTGCGATTGCCGACGTACACGTGCACTACAGCCACGATTCCGTCGAGATGACGCCACCGCAACGCGTGATCGAAATTATGCGCGCGGCTTCGCTCAAATTCGCGCTGGTATCCAGCTCGGATGATAACGGCACGCAGTTGCTATCGAAGCTCGCGCCCGATCTGATTATCCCGGGCCTGCGCCCCTACCGACGGCGTGGCGAGCTCAGCACCTGGTTTACCGATCCCGGTGCCTTGGCCTATGTGGAAAAACTGCTCGCCACCAATCGCTATGCCAGCCTTGGTGAGTTTCACCTCTATGGTGATGACGCCAATCTAGAGATACCGCAGCGCATCGTTGAGCTTGCGGATCAGTACAATCTGATTCTCCACGCTCACTCCGATGCGCAGGCCATCGACAACCTGCTGGCGCTCAACCCGAATGTGAAAGTGTTGTGGGCACATGCGGGTTTCGATTCACCCGATGAAATTGCGCAGATGCTGACGAAACACGACAGACTTTGGGCCGACCTCGCCTTTCGTGGCGAAGTGGGCAGCGGTGGGCTTGATGAAAGCTGGATAAAACTGTTTACCGATTTTCCGGATCGTTTGATGTTGGGCACTGATACCTATACCCCCGAGCGAATATTCTATATTCCGGAACAGGCAAGTAGTGCCCGCGAGTGGTTGAAGGCTTTGCCCGATGAGATCGCCGAGCGCGTGGCCTGGAAAAATGCCCACGATCTGTTAATGCCTGTCTGGCTTGCGAACCGCGATAGTGACGGTATGGCCGCTGCGGGTTCCCCATCTGCATCCTGCGAAATTGCCGATAACGACACGGCTGGCACAGCAGTGGTGATGGGTGGAGATTTATCGGTGAAAATTCAACCGCAGTCAGCGATAGATGTCAGCGCTGCATTTGCGGTGCAGCTAACGCTGTGCGGGAATGATCTGCGCGACACCGAAATTCAGCTTGACGCGACAATGCCAAAGCATGGTCACGGCATGAACTACACACCGGAATCAACAGTAACAACCCATACTGATTCGCAGCTGTCAGTTCGATTTGATGGCGTGCTCTTGCACATGCCCGGTACCTGGCAGTGGCAAGTAAACGTAGTGCGAGCAGGCGTGCAAACAGCGTTAACGCACGATTTTGAAATTCAGTAGAACAACCGCCGCGTTGGGCAAACAAGATCGCAAGTTTGGACTTTTACACAAGCTGCTGATCTGTATGGCGGTCGTTGTTTTGGTGCCGGGCATGGTAACTGGCGCCAGAGTTGTGGGCACAACACCCGGCGTACAGTTCAACGAAGCCGAGTTGCAGTTGCTGCAAACTTTCGGTCCGTGGCCGGCAACGCCACCGCCAGATCCGGGTAACCGTTTGTCGGGTAAGGCCTGGGCCGAACAGTTGGGATTGCAGCTGTTTCATGATCCGGATCTCTCGGGTGACAGATCCATCTCCTGCGCCACTTGTCATCAGCCCAGCCGCGGGTTTGCTGATGGTAAAGCGTTGGCCGAAGGTGCTTCAGCGCATGTGCGCAATACCCAGAGCCTTTGGAACGCAGGATTCCAGCGCTGGTTTGGCTGGGACGGCGGTGGTGACAGTTTATGGGCCGCCGCTATCAGGCCTATGTTGTCTCCGATTGAAATGAATGGCGATATCACCGACATTGCCCGGCGACTTCGCAGCAAGAAGTTTTTCACGTCTGCGTTAGGTGATGCTGATCCACCGGTGGATGATGCCAGTGACGAAGCGCTGTTTGTATTTGCCGCCCAGGCAATCGGTGCCTATACGCGCATCCTGGTATCGGCTGAAACGCCATTTGATCGGTTTCGTCGTTCACTTTTGCAGCCGGGCAGTGGGGATGTGAACTATCCGCTTGCCGCTCAACGAGGTTTGAAAATATTCCTGGGCCCGGCCAATTGTCATGTTTGCCACTTTGGCGCGAACTTCTCCAATCAGGAATTTCACGACACGGGGCGGCCGTTCTTCAGCGCGGTAGGGCAGGTCGATTCCGGCCGCTATACGGGCATTAAGCGCGTTCGTGGCGATCGCTATAATTTGTCCGGGCCCTACAACACAACAGGAGTAGCTGCTGAAATTCGCAAAACTAAAAGCGTAAAATTGAATCAGCAAAACTTCGGGCAATGGCGTACACCGTCATTGCGTAATCTGATCCACACCGCCCCCTATACCCATGATGGCAGCCTTGCGACACTTCGGGATGTCGTGGATGCCTATGCCGATATCAATCCGGATCGGCTGCATTCAAATGGCGAGGCAATTCTGAAGCCGCTGCCACTTACCGAGCGCGATCGTGAAGATCTCGTGGCTTTTTTACGATCGCTGTCAGCCGAGTGAAATAGCTTTTGTCATGTGAAAACATTGAAGATGCGATGACATCGCGCTTACTGCCAACGATGTTTAGCGCTCGTAGTACAGTAGATGTCATCACAAAGGGGCGCTTACTTCTTCAAATGCGAGTATGAAAACAGGAAGTTGGTGCTTTCAAGCGGAGCATGGCAGGCCAGACAAGCGTTGAGGTCTTTGTCTGCAACGGTGCCATCGGGCTTGAAGGCCCCCATTTCCCAGTTACCGTTGCGCAGCCCCTCGGGGTGTTGTTCGCCCCAGCCCGGCTCTCGTTGCATCACCGCAATCAGCGCGAACTTGTCCCTTATCCGCCGGCCCAGCTCCGACACCACAACGTTGCCCTGCGCGTCCTTCTTTGCCTTGTAGACCTCCGCTACCAATATTGAACCATAGGGCAGTTTGCCATCCTCGCCCGGCCCCCGCATAGCGATATCGTTGGCAAAGAGACGAATGGTTTGATCAGGATTCTGGGTGCGATCAAGGCTGAGATAGTTGGTGTAAGTACTGCGGTAGTCCGCAGGGAACTCTATTTTCTGATCGGCAGTGGCCGTGAGGCTGCCAAGCAGCATGAGCCCGGCTGTGATGACGAGTTTTCGAATCATTGCGGTTCTCGTGTTCGTAAGTTCTGGGTGTAGCGAGCAGGATGCGAAAAAAATAATATATGTAATATATTTATATTACAAATAATATATGCGAGATGACGGGACCACAGCGCTACAATTGCCGCAATGAATACACGCAGCCTTATTCTGAATCTGCTTAACCGGCAACCCTGCACGGTCAATGAGCTGGCCACCGAACTCAATCTATCCCGCAATTCCACCCACCTGCAGATCTTGCGTCTGGAGGCGGAAGGGCGTGTTGTGAAGGGCGGCAGGCGCAGCGGGCAAGGTGCGGGTAAGCCAGCCTATGAGTACCGTATTGCCGCCGGGGCTGAAGATAGTTTCTCAGGTGCCCATAAACCGGTGCTCGAGGCTTTGCTGAATGCAATAACGGCTGAATTGCCTGCGCAGAGCCGCGTATCGTTGTTGCAGAAGGCCGGTGAACAGATGGCAATTGACGCTGATCTGCAGCCGGCGGGCGAGACTGAGAAGGATTTGCGCAAGGCGGTGGACGTGGTGAATTCACTGGGTGCGATGGCGGAACTGAAACGATCGGGTTCAACCCTGAGCGTTACCAGCCATAGCTGTCCGATCGCAAGCATTGTTCACGCTCAGCCCGATAGCTGCGCGCTGGTCGCAAGGTTTTTTTCGCAGGCTACCGGCAAGCCGGTTGAAAGCAGGTGTAAACGGGACTCAAGCCTGGTTTGCCGGTTTACGCTAGAGTTGTGATTGCGTCAGTCTATAGCGCTAATAAAAACGAAGGAAAAATCCATGTCGACGTTGGTAAAAAAAGATGATCCCGAGAGCGATCCGCGTGTCAAAGCGGTGTTTGATGATATACGCGCGACTCGTAAAAGTGATTTCATCAACAACATCTGGCGCTACCTCGCGTTCGATCCCCAGCTGCTCGAGAACACCTGGGGTGAAATCAAATCGGTGATGGCGTGCGAGTCAGCCATTGATGGGCAAACCAAAGAGATGATCTATCTGGCGGTATCGATTGCCAATGCCTGTAGTTATTGCGTGCACTCGCACACTGCAGCTGCAAAAGCGCGCGGCATGACAGATGCCCAGCACGCAGAGTTATTGGCGATAGTGTCGCTCGCGGCCAAGACCAATCATCTGGTAACGGGTATGCAGATACCGCTGGATGAAGTGTTTGATTGCGATCAGAGCTGACTGCCGGCTTATACGCCAGCGCGATACTATTGGTTCGTCTGCAGTACCCGCCCGAGAATGCTATTGCCTGAATCGATCGGGGGAAAATGGCTCCAGATCAATATTCGGCAATTGGCCGTCAATTAAATTTGTCAGCAGGCGTCCGGTCTTTGGGCCTGCAGTTAGTCCGATGTGTTGATGCCCGAAGCCTGTAAATACTTTGCTGTTGCCGATTTCTCCGATCAGTGGCTTGCTGTCAGGCATGGATGGACGAAACCCCATCCACTCATCGGTGCCGGAGTACTCCAGTTGTGGAAAGGCCTTTCGTGTTAGCCGGTGCAGCAGTTTGATCGGTGCGCGGGATGCCGCTGCGTGATGATCGCCCAGTTCTACTGTGCCCGCGCAGCGTAAACCCATGTCCATCGCATTGACACCGAACTTTCCAGTTGTGATCAACATCGGGTCGTTGGGTAGTTGTGAAGGATTCTGAAAGACGACGTGATAGCCTCGTTCGGCAGCCAGCGGAATATTCAGGCCGATTTTTTTCATCAGATCCTTCGACCAGATACCACTGGTAATGATTGCGGCACTGCACGGGATGGGGCCCTGGTCGGTAATTACCTGTGTAACGCATCCGTTTTGTTTTCCAAGATCAACGACCTTTGCTTTAACAAAGCGTCCACCCTCGTGGCAGAAGTGATCCGCGAGCTCGGCGACGTACTGACCTGGATCGGTTATGTGTCCCTGGCCCTCCAGCACCGCCAGGCAATTGAACGTGTCACCAAGCATGGGCTCGGTTTCGCGCACGGCAGCGCCGGTCAACACGGTTGGCACGAGGTCGGCCAGTGCTTTCATTTTCCAGCTATAGGCGTCGGCGTTGAAGGCAGACAGATCGGGATAGACGAAGCTGAATTTGCTGTCGCGCACCCATCGCTGCAACGTGGTGTCACGCACCAATGATTTGTGTTGCTCCACAGAATCGTAGAGTAGCGGTGACAGATGCCCGATGATGCGCCGGGTGGATGTGTCGTTGGCGTGTGACATGAATTGTCGCAGCCACGGCAGCAGTGATGGAATACTGGCCCATTTTAAAAACAACGGGCCATTCGGGTCTAGCAGGTATTTGGGTGCATCCCGCCACAACTGTGGAGAGCTGACCGGGTCGATCGACCAGGCTGCCAGCAATCCCGAATTACCATATGAGGCACCCATGCCCGGCGATCCTTTGTCGAGTAACAGCACCTGGTGCCCGCTGCGTTGCAACCAGATGGCAGTCGATACACCACAGATACCTGCGCCAATAACCACGATGGGTGCGACGGTGGAGTCTATCAATGGATTTCGCTCCGTGGCTAAAAAGAGGCAATGGCGTCGCCGAAACGTGATTCATCAGGGATTATTCCCAGGCCCGGACCAGTGGGGCATTCTATGTGTCCATCGACCACGCGGATACCATTGCGGTTGTCGTAGTGCCCGTCAATGTAGGATTCCGCGAGCCATACGCCTTCGAGTAAACCGGGGGTGACAGTGGCACCTATATGTGTGCAGGCGGCAGCGATGATATCACCGCCCCAGGCGTCGTCGCAGGTATGTGGCAGTTGGCGCGCCTGGCAAATGTCCCTGAACGTCATCATGCGTTGCAGGCCGCCTATGCGGGTGAGCTTCATGCCAAAGCCGTCAACCAGGCCGTTGCCAGCGGCCGAGATCACCGTGTTGAGATCGACACTGTTTTCATCCATGTAGAGGGCGTGATTGATTAGTGGTCGAATGCGTTGTAACTCTTCGATGGATCTGCATGGCTGTTCCATCACAAACGGTATGTTCTGGCACTCTCGGCTAACACGGAGTGCGTCCTGAGTGGTCCAGCCACGGTTTGCATCGATTGCCAGCCGGGCACCTTTGTGGCCGATCGCCTCCCAGACCTTGCGTATAACCTCGATGTCGATTTCAACGGCGCGGCCCCCCACCTTGAGCTGCAGCCGCGGATAGCCCTCACTGAATTTATCCGCTGCCAGTCGTGCAGTATCTTCAGGGGTGCCGATACCGGTTGCAAAGTACGATGGTATTCGGTTGCCTGGCGCGCCGCCCAGTAGCGACGATACACTCGCGCCCGTGTGTTTTCCCAACAGATCGAAAAGCGCAATGTCCAGTGCCGCTTTTGCATAGTGATGTCCGCTGAGCATTGTATCCATCTGTCGATGTAGTGTTAGCGGTAACGCTTCCAGTCCGATCAATCCCGGGGCGATCGTGGAGAGTGCTGCGCGTGCGCCGGTTGCGTGTGCCTCAGCGTAGGTTGTGCCCAATGGGCAAGTCTCACCCCAGCCAAACAGGCCGTTGTTTGAAACCAGTTTGACCAAAGTCGTATCGAGAGACCAGATCTCACTGTTGGCCATGGTGTACGGGCCGTTCCTGACCGGAAGATCGTGTGAGTAGATATGGATTTCAGCAATCTTCATTGGTCACTCCGTGAGTGGCGGCACAGCGCATGTAAAGCGGCCCGGGGCAGGTTCAGTTCGTGGCTTTGCCTGCATAATAAGTGTTTATCACTATGGCCCTATTATTTTGCGTCAGCTGACGGCCTGTGTATTTTCTATCCACTAGTTAAGTCTGCGTAGTGGTATCCCGAAGGCGCTACACGCCTTTTTGTCATGCATTTTACCGACGACGAATTCGATTATGCAGACTCGGCGGTTGTGGTCCGGGCGACTGGCGATGTATACGCAATCGGTGGCTGTTGACTATTTTCACTGTCAGAACTGGCATGTCTCGCAGTTTGAGCAGAAAACCGGTTGGCAACTGCACTCTCGCGCTACAGCCTGCAGGTCGAATGCCGAACCTCTCAGTACGCGCTGATTGCAGCATTCCGGACGTGGTAGGTGCCGATAGTCTAATTTAAGAGAACACAAAAATGAATAGCGGTGCTTTGCAAGACCTCGGGTTCGACCCGCGGGCCATGAGCGGTGACGAGATTGTGCAGCATCTTGATCTGAGGATCGGTCAGGTGCTTGAGCAAATTCAGCATAGTGAGGTCTGGAGGGCAGTAACCAGCGCCGATAGTCCACCTGAACTTTCACGTGAAATCGTGAAAGAGATCTACCTCGAAATTGTGATGTATCAGCCCGATGTGATCGAGGCGACGATTGCCACGATCGCGCAGATGCCGCGCTCGTTGCCGGTCGAGTTGCTGGACGACATGCTGCACCACCAGATTGAAGAATTCGATCATGGCGAAATGGCACTGCGTGACTATGTTGCGATGGGCGGTAGTGAGGAATACGCACGCAACCGCCCAATGAGTCCGTCGGCGTTTTCGATCGCTGCCATGTGGCGGATGCTATGTCACAGCCGCGATTCGTTTGCCTATCTGGGTGCGCTCTATCCGTTCGAGGGTATTACGCCAATCATTACCGAAAAGGCCAAGGATGCGCTGCGCGGAAAGGGGATGCAGGACGAGACGCTGAGTTACGTGGATTTTCATTCCACCGAAGACAAAGAGCACGCACGAATGTTGCGCGAACTGATAGCCAAAGTGGCTGATCTCTACCCGGAGGCACGCGAGCGAATCTGTTACGGGCTTGAGTACTTTCTTGCCATCTATCCCATGCCCGCCTGGAACGCGGCGATGCAACGAGCTATGGAGCGCCATCTCAAGACTGCTGCCTGATCGGTCGATGCGATTACTAATTCTGTATTCGACGTCTACCCGGCGAACTGAAACTGTGGCCAACCGCCTGGCCGAGGGCTTTTCGACGTTATGTGATACGAGTCTGTCGACGATCGAGAACTGGGATCTCGATACCACGCCGGACTATGATCTGGTGATCGCCGGTGGGCCGACTGCGGGTCAGGGTGAGTTGCATCTGAAATGGCGCCGCGTTGCAGATGAGGTGGCGCGGCTCGATATGCAGGGTCGTCACGTGGCAGTATTCGCGCTTGGCGACCAGCGTCATCACGGCGGCACTTTTGGCAATGCGCTATGGCTTTTGCGTGAATTGTGGGAGCAAACCGGCGCGAACATAACGGGTGAAACGTCGTTCACCGGATACCTGCCGCAACTGTGCCCGCATCTGCGGGACGGACAGCGACTGCCCGGGCTGTTACTCGATCATATTGCCCAGCGTCGGCTGACAACGCCCAGGCTTGAGAGCTGGGCTGAGCAGCTGCAGCAGCAGTTTGCATTGCAAACTGCTGCCCGATCGCTGCCGTGAAGGGTATTCCAGCTGCCAGTTGCCGCTTCGACCCGGATTTGTTCGAGAAGCGTTTGACGAGTCGGGTTGATGTGCGTGACGGCGACGGCCTCAGTGGTGTGCTTCGCACGCCAGGCGCTGAGGATACCGATCTGCGCGTCTATAATATCTCGTTGGCTGGTGTCGGTGCGATCGTCGACATTGAGTGGGCCGAGGTGATTCGGGAGGGGCAGGTGTATCCGCTGCTGATTCACCGCAGCTGGGGTGAGCCGCTCGCGGTACATGCGAAGTGTATCTGGTCGCAGGCCGCCTCGAACAGGCATCGCCGGTTCGGTTTCACCTTCGAGCCGGATACTGACAAGGCCGCCGAAATCGCCAAACTCACGCAGCGGCAGCTAGTCGTCCCGGCGAGTACCCCGATTCAGGCGCACCTCTACAAAGAATTGTTTTACCGGGAGCGGCTGCAAGTTGATATCGTGTCAATTGGCCGGGGCTGTGTCACCTTCGCCATTGAGGATACCGAGTGTCTGCTGATCCCGGGTATGCAGATCGCGCTGAACATCGGCCGCTTGAATGAACCCGCGGGTCAATTGCAATGCGAATTGATCGAGTCGCAGCTTACCTCAGCTGGTGCACTTATCACTTGCAGGATTGTGCATTTTTCAGATGCCTTGCAAGCCTGGCTGGTTGCATACTTGTTGAGTGATCGAGACACAAATCCAGCCACGCTGCGGCGCGCCGGCCTGCAGGTGAGAAATACTGCTAATCTGTTCCGTTTTCGGTTTGCAAACAACGCCAGACAGTATCAGCAAGTACTGGAACTGCGCCTGAGCACTTACAAGCACGCGGGCAAACTTGCCGCCAATACCGATGTGGCAGCGATGCGAGCGCCGCTGGATTCGGCAAGCCGCATTCTAACGGTGTATCACCGTGATCAACTGATTGCATCGTGTGCGATGGCGTTTCCGGCGAGCCACGATACGGTGTTAGATACTGAGCGTGCACTGCCCGGCGGTTATCCGGCGGATCTTCCCTCAAAGCTTGAAATAATTGAGATATCCAGGCTCTGTGTTCATCCGGATTACAGGCAAGGCGATATACTGGTGCGTATGTTTGAGCAGATGTATCGGGTCTGTCTCGCCTCTGATCGATCCTACATGATCAGCTCGGCTGATCGAAAGTTGTGGCCGCTCTATAAAAGCATCGGTTTTCAAAAAACGGCCCACCGTTACGATCACCCTGTATTTACCGGGATAGAGCATACAATTATCTCCATTCACCTCGATACACCGCTGCTCGCCAAGGGGCTGCCGCATGCGCGCTGGGTGCATTTGTATCGCGATATAAACGACTTCATGCAAACCCGGATTGGTTCGCGCTACGGTGCCTGGCAGAGTTTGAAATTGCGCACAGTAGCGTTGCTGGCCGGGTCGGCGGCGGGTCCGAAGAATCGTGAGTATTAGTGCACTGTATTATCCAAACTGATGAAGTCTCATCCGCGCATTTTGAACGCTGCGGTACACACTAGTGCTTTGACATTGTCAGAGCACTAGCTTTGTCTTTAGCGATTGAATTCGCGCGACATCTCAGCGGCCTTTCTGGCTCGATTAGCAGTGCTCGGATGACTCGACAGGTAGCTTTCCCGAGTGGGTTCGGCGTCTTCGCCCAGACCACCCAGCTTGCTGATGATGTTGGCAAAATGTATCGGATCAATGCCTGCTTTCATCATGTGACTGAAAGCGAAAGAATCGGCCGATGTTTCATGTTCCCGTGAATAACTGCTCTGGACCAGAAACACCGGCACACCCGATACGAGGTCGCTGATACCACTCATGTTGCCCAGAGTCATGCCAGCGATAACCGACACAGCGGAGGCTCGCACTACCTGCCGAAGTCCATGGCGCTCTTCTACGTGACCCATTTCGTGCAGTAGCACCGCACTTATTTCCAGTGGGTCGTCGGCCAGTTCAACAAAGGCGTCAGTGACGATGATTTCACCATTGGGCAGTGCCATGGCGTTGGGCACCGGTTCACCGTTGATGTTCATGCGCCTGAAGTGCAAACGGTAGTTCACGCCGGAGTCACTGAATGGCCGTGTGAGTTCGGTGAACCGATCGCGGATACTGCTTTGCTGTTGTTTACTGATTTCTGATTCTTCAAAGATCCATTGATCGAGTGTTGCCAGTGCGCCATCGGAAATGGTTTCAGTGACAGGTGCCGGTAGTGACATGGCGACT
>CAKZSB010000218.1 GCA_937920585.1 uncultured Granulosicoccaceae bacterium
CCCGCCGATTCCGCCGTTCGCACGCCAGAGGACCTGGCCGGTGTACCAATTCACGTGGGCTATCAGTCGGGGAGTCACTACACCACCATACAGGCGCTGGAACCGTTCATTGAACCATCTCAAATTGAACTGGTGTTCGGCGGCACGCCCGCCAATCGCGTCGATCAACTGCTCGATGGCAGCGCACCGGCGGCCACCGTATTCGGGCCACAGTTGTATTTGGCAGAACAACTCGGATTCAGAAAGATCGTCGACTCCACGTTCATGGTCGCCGCCAATGTACCCGAAGGCGTTGACGTTAAAGATGTAGAACGATACTACCAGGCATTGCGCCGCGCACAGACCGATCTGGATCATATGCACCAGCGCTACACTCATTACTATTTAAACGAACTGCCCGCCCGCCATGCCGAACTGGTGGACGTAAAACGCTTTGGCCCCGGCGAGAGAATTGTTTTCGAACCCTACTCTGAAACCATTTACAACGACACTCGCCAGTGGGTAACCGAGCGCGGAATTTTTGATGATCCGGAAAAGAGTAACAACGACTATCGGGATGCTGTACTTCGGGTTGGCTGAAGGTAATGTGGGACGGCACTCCCGCTGTACGAACAAATACAGCAGATATTCCTATCGATAAAACTCGAGCTGAAATGTCACCGGGCGATCCACTACGATGAAGTGCGGCTGTTCGGCCACAATAACTCGCGGTTGCGCTGCCCCGATTTCATAACTCACATCCTTGCTCTCCACCGAAAAACAATACACCAGCGATCCGGACAACACGTGCAATAGCGCCCACACACCACTCGCCGTCGCATGCTCTTTTTGCAAACCGCCGGGGGCATTGTGCTGATCAAACAGCGGAGTCGTTTTGTAAGCGGCGAGGCCCGCCGGTAACCTCAATGAGTTTGCAGCAACACCTTCACCGTGATCGGCCGGAGCACGACTGACACACTTGACGCAGTTGAGCATTCGACCGACTTTGCCTTCACGGCCTTTGACACTTGTCACCCATTCGCGATCCTGCCACGGCGGCTTGTGCCGAACATGTTGAAAGTGCAGGCAGCCCAGTTCAGCCACCCAGTCATCGTGTTCATCGAGATGATATCTAACTATCGGCTGATACATGCGAGAACTCCTGCCCGGTTGCCAATCCGCTCCACCTGTACGTTCCGTTCACTTTACCGGCCCTGTTACGTTTAAAGTACAAGCTTTACCGCCGTTCGGCTGGAGTACAGGCTTTAGCCACCATGTTACCTTGAACGAACGCTCGCAAGAATCCACCTACGCCACCACCTGTCAGCACAAGGCAGCTTTCGGTATTATGCACAGCAACCAGCAACTCAACGCCACCAGCGTTAGAACCGGAGAGAAAATTTGGACCAGCCGCAGCGCCGCTCGCTCAAGGCGCAAACACAGACGCGCGAGACCAAATTCGGCCACTACGTCGGTGAGTTCCTGACACCGGGCATCGGCCATATGCTCGCACAGGCGAGGTGTGATTTTGTGTTTTTCGATATGGAACACGCCGGCTTCAGCATCGAGTCACTAAAACAGGCGGTGCGCTACTTTGAAGCGGCAGGCGTTGCGATGTTCGTGCGCACGCCATGCAAAGACTACGATACGATCGCAAGGCTATGCGACGCCGGTGCCGAGGGCATTATGGCGCCGATGATCAAGGATGCCGAAGAGGCGGCAAGGCTCGTCAGTTACATGAAGTATCCGCCCGAAGGCGAGCGCGGCATCGCGCTGAGTATCGCACACGATAATTACTATGCCGGCGACACGCCGGTCGCGCAACGATTGCAACAGGCCAATGAACGCAACACGTTTTTTGCGTTGATCGAAACACGTGATGGTGCAGAGAACGCCGATGCCATTGCTGCCACACCTGGCGTCGATTGCCTGTGGATTGGCCACTTCGATCTCTCGGCATCACTGGGAGTGCCAGGCGAATTCGAGCACCCGGTCTATCGCGCCGCGTTTGATAGAATTGTAGCGGCTGCCAAAACACACAACAAGGCACTTGGTCGGCTGGTGGGTTCAGTCGATGAAGGGCTGGCCGATTTGCAGCAGGGCTTTGACTTTTGTTGCTATGGCACCGATACGATGCTTTACCAGCGGGTGTTGATGCAGGGCCTGAATGAATTGCGGGATAAAGCCAATGGCATCTAGGCCGTTCCGCGTCGCATTATCGGCCAGTTTTCAATCGGCCGATGGCAGCCCCGTCTACCCGTCGTTTGATCTGTCCCCATTAACCGACAATGCCGATATCGAGATGTTCTACCTGCCTGCCGCTGACCCGGTCAGTTCGCGAGATCTTGAAGATGCAGACGCGTTGATTCTGCTCTCCGAGAGATTCACTGCCGACAGTATTCCGACGTCCGGGCGATTGGCACTGGTGGCTCGTTTTGGTGTTGGCTACGACAGCGTCGATGTCGATGCCTGCACCGCCAGCAACATCGCCGTCACCATCACCCCGGACGGTGTGCGTCGGCCGGTTGCCGTGTCGATACTCACGCTGATGCTGGCCTTGAGTGGCAAGCTGATGATAAAAGATCAATTGACTCGTCGCGGTCCGGGCGGCTTCAACGCTCGCAGTGAACACATGGGGGTTGGACTCGCCGGGCTGACGCTGGGGTCTGTCGGAATCGGCAATATTGGTGCGGAGATGTTTCGCGTCGCACAACCACTGGATATGCGCTTTATCGCTTGCGATCCCCACGTCGATAACAACACAGCATCAGCACTGGGTGTAGAACTCGTCGATCTGAATGCGTTGTTTACGCGAGCCGATGTATTGGCGATCAACTGCCCGTTAACTGATGAAACCCGCCACCTGGTGAATGCCGAACGACTGGCGCAAATGAAGCCTTCAGCCTACTTGATCAACACTGCACGAGGGCCTGTCGTTGATCAGGTGGCGCTGACGCAGGCGCTGACAAACGGCAAGCTCGCCGGCGCCGGACTGGATGTGTTTGAACATGAACCACCCGATGCAAATGACCCGCTACTCGCACTCGACAACGTCATCGTGACACCACATGCACTGTGCTGGACAGATCAGTGCTTCGCCGGAATCGGCGCCTCAGCCATTGCCTCTGTACTGGATGTGATGGCTGGCAACAGACCCAGGGGGCTGCTCAACCAACGGTAGGCTAATCAATCACACATTGAACGCCCGGGTGCCGTTGCGAACTACCGGCTAACGAGTGTGATCGTACAATGATCAGGGACGGTACGAAAAACCGTCCGTAAGGTCATTGCCTGCTAAAACTCAAGTATCCTTTGAGTCGGGCTCCAACTGTGCATTGGCACGCGCTCTCTGATGCTGGATCAGAAAGTCAGCCAGTGCAAAACGGTGAGAATCGTTAGCGGCCCAGCTATGCACGGTATGCTCGCGAACATACTCCCGCACCGAGGCCACTTTGGGTATCTCAACCTGGATAATGCTCGATTCCTCGTATTCCTGCTCGTCGGTATCGCGTGGTAAAGAATTTTCCTTGATTGGCATTTGACCTCCTCGTCAATGAATCTCTTAATGTATACACCACCGACTAGTGGATACCCTTAATTGAAGCATTTGTGACGCCAAACGCATGCATAGTTCACAAAAACGATACCAGTTTGAGAACTGGATCCCATAACGCAGATTGCATTCCTAAAAAGCTCAACTCCACTATTCAGACAGGCGCCTGGCTCATTACTGGCGTCAGGCTTCATGGATCGGACGAAAAGTAGTCCGGAACCAGACAGGATCAGGCATTCAAAATATCCGCAATAACGTCCTCGGCGACCGCGAACCCATGCGTCATGCCCTGGCCGTTCGTCACTGTCACCAGTGTCACGCCATCAGCTGGCCGCAGCCTGAGCAGATCAACTTCAGGCAGATACGCGTAAGTCCCCAACCAGCGCCGGGTGATCTGTGTACTGGCCAGATCCACCATGCCAGCGAGGTCTGCGAGAATCAACTCATCGACTTCATCAGATCGGTGGCGATCAGGCTGGCGCCCGTACGCGTGCGAATCTCCTATCGTCACTGACCCGTCAGCCTCCTGAGCGGCAATCACGTGAATACCGTGGGCGAGCTGCTGCGGATAATGCTCGCGCTGGAAAGACTTAAGCTCGCCGATGCTTGTGCAATCGGCAAACGCACTGTAACGCGCAATACTCAATCCGCCGAGAATGAACGGCTTGAGTTGCCAGTGATCGGGCTGGTTATCAGTCGCCAGCATTTGTAACCGGCATTGCTCGATCCCGCTGTTGGCAAAGTCTTCCGGAAAAAGCGTTGAAAATTCGCTGCCACCGCAGACGATCACATGATCGGCAGTGTAAGTCTCTGTTGCGGTTTCGATCTGTGGCATCGAGATAGCAGTGACCTCGGTGGAGAACCGGAACGACACCTGATGCTCACGTTGCAACCACTGCGCAATCGTTGCGATGCATGAACGCTGATCCACTTTCCAGGCATCCGGACTCCACATTGCACCGAGCAGATTATGGTTGCACAGCTGCCCGGTGTAGGGCGCCAGATCCTGCACTGAAAGCAAACCGGTGTTCGCCGCCAGGCTGCTACCTGCGCG
>CAKZSB010000219.1 GCA_937920585.1 uncultured Granulosicoccaceae bacterium
CCCCACCAAAGACTGCCCTGGGTGCGACCGAGAATCTCGGCGGCGCTGAGCCCGCCCTGTACGGCATAGATCATCACCGCCAGATGACCGATGACCAGCGGCGCCATAACCAGTGCCGTCAGCCGCTGCGCCAGATAGAGATAAACACCCAGCATCGGCTAGAGTTCTCCCTTCAGCGCTGCGACTGCAGTGGCGCGCTTGAGGCCGGCGATTGACAGCGTCGGGTTAAGCTCATTGGGGCAATGCTGCATGCAGCTTTGATGCGAATGGCAGTTGTGACAACCGCCGCTGGATGATATCGCCTTGAGCCGTACTTTTCGCCCGCCATCCCGTTCATCGTTGACCAGTGTCCAGGCGCGATTAAGCGCTGCCGGCCCAAGGTAATCGGGATTTTTTTCAACGACGTCACACGCGGCATAACATACCGCACAGTTAATACATTCGATGCCGTCGCTGGCGGCAACGCGCCGTTTGTCGGCAGGGTCGATTGGCGGCATGGGGTCGGCGCGACTGGCTGTGGGGTAATGACGCCCTTCTGCGCGGGTCCATTTGTCGAAAAATTGCGTCATGTCGGTGGCCAGATCCTTGATCACCGGCAAGTTGCGCAAGGGCTCAATGCGCAATTCGTTTCCACCAGCCAGCGCTTTGTCGACGTGGGTGCGACAGGTCCAGCGTGGAATCCCGTTGACCATCATCGCACAGGATCCACACATGCCTACGCGACACGCAAAGCGATAGGTTAGCGAAGCATCTGCGTGGCGCTGAATCCAGGTGACGACGTCCAGGATTGTCTGGCTCTGATAGCGCGGCACCTGAAATTCCTCGAGCGCACCGCCGGACACATCACCCCGCCATACGGCGACCTGCATTGTCGCTTGTTGCTTCTGCACTGTTTCTCCAGTGGAACGGATGCCTGCGCGTTGCAAGCGAACCCCGGCTAAAATGATACATCATTCCCGCCTGTAGCGATGGGCTCCGTAGAGCAGAAACAACGGACTCACCAGTGCGGCCACGCAATAGATCGATCGCAGCAAGGCCTGTGGCTCGGGATACGCTATCGCGAGCATCGCAAGCAGCCCGAAACAGACAGTAATCGCCAATTGCGAATAGTAGCTCTTGAGCACCAGATAGCGATGCGGGTGCTCGGTCTGACGGGCCAGATCGTAGAACCGCTTATTCAGCGCCAGACGAAAAAACGAGGTCGCGAAGGTGATCAGTACGAGCAGTGTGAACATCAGCAAAAGGTGCATCGACCCACTGGTGAACGCCCGAAGCAGCCACGAGCCGCAGTAGAGCATAACCGCCAGGGTAAAAATACGCCGCGCGCCAAGGCGATCGATGGTGTTTTTAAGCAGAAAAAACAAACCGCCGAAAATCGCTGCCAGCACAATTACCACAATGCCGAGGGTTGCAAAGCTCTCACGCGTGAGCAGAAACAGCGATATCACCCAGAAGAAGCTCTCCAGAAAGAGGAAAAAGCCGTCGGCCATAAACATAGTTCGAGAACAATTGGCATCACGAAAACCGGTGATGTCGGCGATCGATAATGACCGTAGCTTTTGCAGCCCGGCGGGATAGACTGGCTTGCTGGCGACTAACAGTGCGGTACCGAGCAGCGCCACGCTCGTGCAGGCAACTAACAAAACATCGAAGCTATCTCGCTCCAGCAGCCAGCCGCCGATGAGAATGCCCGCCTGAAGTAATGCAAAGACGAACAACTGGAAGTTGCCGTAGGCGCGGCCACTGCGCACAGGGTCAGTGACTTCGATGAACATTGCGCGCTGTGTGGTCCAGAAAAAACTGTTGTAGATTCCGTAGCACGCAGCCAGCAGAACGATGCCGACAAAACCTGAATTGAATTCACGCACGGCAAACAGCAGCGCTATCAAAAGGAGTGAAGTGGCACTAAAAATCTGGTTCAGGGTTAGCAACAGCCGCAACCGGTCCCAGCTCCACAGGCCGAGATTAAAGCCCAAACCGGCGAGCGCCACCACTAGCGCGATGCCAGCGAGGCCAATCCCCTGTTGCCACAGGAAAACCGGCAAGTAGAACGGAAACATGCCGATCAGCAGTGAGTGCAGCCCCAGATACAGGTAAAAAGTTCGATTGGCTTGAGGCATGGACCGGTCAGGCGGGTGTGGGTTGAGGCGAGTGGGCAAAGCCAGTGAACAGGGACGGCAGTTCGGCGGACATTGTAACGTCGACAGCAAACGTTTCTGGCGCCAGTGCGTTATCCGTTTGTGCGCACGACCCGAGCCAGAAACTGCTGCGTGCGCGGATTGGACGGACGCTCGAAAATGACATCAGGCGGGGCGGTTTCCAGGATCTTGCCGGCATCGAGAAAGCACACTCGATCGGCGACCTCACGGGCAAACGACATCTCGTGAGTGGCGAGGATTATGGTCATGCCCTGGACTTTGAGTTGCCGCACTACGTCCAGCACCTCACCGACGAGTTCGGGATCGAGAGCCGAGGTAATTTCGTCGAGCAGCATAATCTCAGGCTGCATCGCCAGCGCCCGAACGATGGCGACCCGCTGCTGCTGCCCGCCCGAAAGTCGATCCGGATACTCGGCTGCCTTGTCAGCCAGGCCAAAGCGCGACAACAAAGCCATCGCCGCCTGCGCGGTCTCGTCAGGCTGTTGCGACAGCACTCGCCGCGGCGCGAGCGTAATGTTGTCCATCACCGTCATGTGGGGAAACAGGTTGAAGCTCTGAAACACGATCCCGATGCGACGCCGCACTGGATTCGGATCGAGCCCGGGAACTGAGATCTCAAGGTCGTCGAGCCAGATTTGCCCGTCGTCGATGGGCTCGAGCAAATTGATGCATCGCAACAGGGTCGACTTGCCGGAGCCAGAGGCGCCGATCAGGCAGATCAACTCGCCGCTGGCGACCTGCAGGTCAATACCGTCGCAAACAGTAAGATCGCCAAATCGCAGCGTCACGCCGGATAACCTGAGTTTCGGGTTTTCCACTAGCTGCGCACCGCGCGCTGACGGGCCAGCAGATAATCGGCATACCGCGTTGCCGGCACCGTGACACATAAAAAGATGATCGCCGCGCCCACATAGGGTGTGAAGTTGGCCATCAATGACTTGAAGACGTTGGCCTGGCGCAGCAGCTCGATCGGGCCGACAAAAGACAACAGAGCCACATCCTTTTGCAACGCAATGACGAAGTTCATCATCGCAGGCACCTGACGCCTGATAGCCTGCGGCAAAATCACGTAACGCATGCTGTCGGCCTCGGACAAACCCAGTGATCGCGCGGCAGCACTCTGGCTCGAATGCACCGATTCAATGCCCGAGCGAAGCACCTCGGCAACGTAGGCCGAATAAGTCAGCACCAGCGCGACCGTGCCCCAGATGTAGGGCGAATTCCATGGCCTCGACAGCCCCAGCCCGGGGATGCCAAAGCCAATCAGATAGACCAGCAAAATGGTGGGAATACCGCGAAATATGTCGGTGTAGAACGCGCCGAAAACCCGCAGCGGGAGCAGTGCCGGGTTGCGCGTATTGCGGCACAATGCGATCGCTAGCGAGAGCACCAGTATCAGTGGCAGACTCCAGGCGAAAATCATCACATCGACCAGAAACGCATCCAGCAGCTTTGGAAACGTTTTTACAAGAATTGGCCAGTTAAAAAAGCTGCGCTGAACCGCCTCCCAGCCCGGCGCCAGCGGCACCAGCCAGTAGATTGCCGCCACAACGAGCACGAGGCTCGTGGTGCCGATTGCGATTCCACGCAGCCGCTCACGGCGCTCAAAACGCTGCCGCGCGGTCAGTGACATGGGCGAAGGCTGTCAGACTACTTTGACATATCGATCACAGGCGCACCGGTGGCTTGCGACAACCATGTCGATTCGATCTCTGCCAGCGTGCCATCTGCCGCCAACGACTCGATCGCGGCATCTACGCATGGCTTCAACGCACTGCCCTTGCCCATCAGCAGGCCGAAGTTATCTGGCGATACGTTGTTTTCAACCGGAAACTGCCCCAGCACCTTGCCCCCGTCGAGCTGCACGGCTGCCACAAACAGCGCCGAGGGCAAATCGAACACAATCGCATCGATCTGATTCGCGCCAATCGCAGCGACAACATCGGCGTTATCGTCGTAAAGAAGCATATCCTGCTCCGGCTGCAGCACGTCGGCCAGAAAAGGCTGACTGCTGGTGCCCGCAGCGGCACCGAATTTCAGCTTCTTCAGAGCGGACGCGGTCACATCAGTACCGGATGCCGCAGAGCCATCACGCACTACCACTGCCATTGTGGTGGTGTAATAGGGAATGCTGAAGTCAACGACTTCCAATCGCTCGGGCTTGATAGAATATTGTTGCAAATTGAAATCGAAATTCTTGGCACCTGGCTGAATAGCTTCGTCGAAGCTTGTTCGCACCCAGTCGACCGACTCTGCCGGATAGCCCATTCGCTGCGCAACCGCATAGGCGACGGCTGCTTCATAGCCCTCGCCGCTCTCAGGTGCATCGTTCATCACCCAGGGTGGATAGGCCGGATTGCCGGTTGCAATTGTCAGCCTGTCGCTCTTTAGCGTATTGCCGGCACTGCACTCATTGCCGGCCGCAAACGCCGCAGGGCCAGCAAGCACAACACCGAGCACACCTGTTGCAAGTATCAGTCGGTTGAACATTTTTCTGACTCTCGTTGAGGTAACCCGGAGACTACGAGCAACCGGCCCGTATGTCCACTCCATACAGGGTATTCTGCATCAGTGGGTATAGATTCAGGTTGTGATTCTGTGCCACCTCCTGCTCTATCGGCTATGGAGATAAACCGCCTGCGATACACTCGATGACCCAAAACGCTCCGGACTATTCAATCATTATACCCGCCTATAATGAGGCCGATTGCCTGCCGGTGACACTGGCTCACCTGGCAAGGGCGATGGATAGCGTTGATCTCGACGGCGAAATTATCGTGGTTGACAACAACTCCGACGACAATACACGGGCATGCGCCCTGGAGGCTGGTGCGATCGTTGTGCATGAGCCGGTCAACCAGATCTCCAGAGCCCGCAACACGGGTGCCGGCCATGCCCGTGGCAAGTATTTGATTTTCCTCGACGCCGACACCTTGCTCGATCGCGAACTACTCCAGCGGGCCCTGAAAAACCTGACAAGCAACAGGCATATTGGAGGCGGTGCACTGGTTGCAGGCGATCGCATCGCACCGAAGGCAGCCCAAAGGGCAATGAACGGCTGGAACTGGCTATCACAACGTTTTGGGCTGGCAGCCGGTTGTTTTATCTACAGTCGGGCAGACGCATTCAGGCTGATTGGGGGTTTTAGCGAACGCGTTTACGCGAGCGAGGAAGTGTGGCTCTCAAGGGCGTTGAAAAAAGAGGCCAGGCGCCAGCAATTGTTGTTCACAATAATAGAAGAGCCAAAGATCAGGACATCACTGCGCAAACTCGACTGGTACTCCAGACGTCAATTGTGCTGGCACACAATGGTAGTTTTTTTTCCGTTCGCCCTTCGATCAAAGACACTTTGCGCGTTCTGGTATCGCCGACCGGCGTTGAGACGAGTCAGATCAGATGAATGAGCGCTTTACGGACGCTTTACCGCGACCCACTGGCAAATGAGGCAATGGTTCGAAGCAGTATTCGAAGGTCCAGCCCGAATGACAACATTTTAACGTAGTACAGATCGAAGGACAGTTTGTTTATCGATGCCTGTTCGCTATCAGCGTAACCGGCATTGATCTGCGCCCACCCGGTGATTCCCGGTTTTACCAGTAGCCTGTTTATGAAGTAGGGAATCTTCTTCTCGAGCTCTGCTGTGAAAGCCGGGACCTCCGGGCGTGGCCCGACCAAAGACATGCTTCCCGCTATCACATTCAACAACTGAGGCGCTTCATCCAGTCGTGACCGACGAAGAAATTTGCCAACCGGTGTAATTCTCTCGTCGGTCGCGGAAGCCCATTGAGCACCGTTGCTCTCCGCGTTGTTTACCATCGTTCGCAGTTTTAGCATAGTGAACGGTTGACCGAACTGCCCCACCCTCCTTTGTCGGAACACAACGGGCCCCTTGCTATCGATCCTTACTGCCAGTGCCGCCAGCAGAATGAATGGCAGAAGGACAATCAAAGCCACTACCGCCACAACGATATCGATGAGCCGTTTAAATGCACGCTTGTACAGTAGTGAACTCCCCGCCTGACTATCGATTATCCACTGGGCATTGATGTGATCGTTGGGGACGCGCTCCAGCAAATTTTCAATAAAGTTTGTGTAGGTGGATACGGTCAGATTGCTGTTCACCAGACTCAGCAACTCTGTTTCAGAAGGGGCATCCGGGTCATTCGTATCAATCACCACCTCGTGTACACCGCGCTGGAGAACCCAGGATTTCAGATCACCATGCTCTTCGCCGTCCAGACTATGCGTAATAAACCGGATGCACTGGCCATGCTGATTTACCACGTACGTCAAAGCACGATCGGTATATGACCGAGATCCCACGAACGCAACCACGTGCGAATTTCGACTGGTAAATTCAATGATCAAAGAACGAACAACGAACATACCGGCAATGCAGCCGAACAGGGTAAACACAGAGATCAGCCGACCGACGGTTGCGTAATGAACAAAAAGTAACTCGACGTTTATTAACAGCAGCCCGACGAAGGCCACAACGGAACAGTACCCAAGCAGGGCATACCCGCGAATACGCTGGCTGGTCTCGTGCATCCCGGCTATGTGCGCAGTCAATGAAATACACACCGCCACGCCCAGGCAATAGGGAAACTGGTTGACATGATCGCCAGCAGTGGCGCCGGTATACACTGAAGCACTGTGCGGAGTGAGTGAAAAGGCAATCGCGGCGCTCACGTACGCGAGCATGAAATCGAGAAGAAACCAGGTCCAGGGGCGAAAGTTGGTTAGCGCCAGCGGGCGGTACGTAGACGGAAAAACGTCGAGCGACTTGGCAGGCGCGCGACCGGTGGCCGCTGTTGGGTCAGCATCGATACTCAATTTCACCGTTCTCAGTCAAAGACAGCACGCACAGTAACCCATGCAGGCGCATCGTTGAGTGAAGCGCATCATAAAAGAATCAATAAATGACAATGCGAAACTAGGAGAATGACATAACTACGTACACGATAAATGTGTTTAAGATCTCATAACAAATCGATTATTGTCAATTTTACAACTTTGCGTAAATAGCTGGTGGCAATGACCATAAAATATTTCACCAGCAGACACAGTTTCGCATGAAGGACTTAGGAAGAATATTAAGCCAACAATCCCGATCTGGAAAATATTTTATCGGAATTTTTTCCGTTTTATGTGGCGCCTTAACAACATTACTTACGGATTCAACTCCATCGCTGATCTTAGGAAGAAAAATGTTTGCAGACACCAAATGATTGAAGCGCGCTGGCTCTTTTATGGTGACTTGCATCTGGA
Organism: uncultured Granulosicoccaceae bacterium; assembly: GCA_937920585.1. GTDB lineage: Bacteria > Pseudomonadota > Gammaproteobacteria > Granulosicoccales > Granulosicoccaceae > CAKZSB01. The sequence goes on from CAKZSB010000219.1 coordinate 7,431, forward strand.
ACGAAAAAAAGCTCGAAAATGATCAGGCTGGCAAACCACAAGAACCGTAACCCACTGGCATGGGCTTCAAATTCCAGAAATTGTTGCCTCGGTGGTCTGCATTGCTTGCGTCATGCCGACAGAGACACGCCACGACCGATGCGGGTAGTCGATCCAGCCAGTGTTTGCTAAATGTGCTATCAACAAACGGGAAGCAAATTCACCGACTCATATAAACGTGTTTAATCCCGAATAGATGACTCAACAAAATATTTGTCAATCACTGCCCAGAAACTTCAGGTAAGCAACCAGTAGATCCTCATCTTCCTGCGAGAGATTATAGGGGGGCATAATCGATACATCAGAGTACTGGATCGATTTCAACTCTTTTTTCTGAAATAGTTTCCTGGTCGGGTTAAAGGTAATATCACTGACAATCTCGATGACCTCACTGTCTTCCCTGAATTCTCTACCTGTATACACCACCCCTTCGAGCGTCGTTAGAGTAACATCTCGATATGTGGGTGCGATGATCGCGCTGGGGTCGCGAATGCTCTCACGAATATATTCTTCATCCAGTATCGCGGCATCTTTAAGTGAGGGCGCAAGAAAATTACTGCTGGCAAAATCCAGAATCTCGTGACAGGCATTGCAACCGAGTTTCCCGGAGAATAGTGCCTGCCCCTGTTGCAGCTTCTGCCAACCGGGGCTTACTGTCGAAACTTCAGCGCTTGCGGGGCGCTTGATTTCAAGAGAGGCCAGTCTTTCAATGTTCATTTCACCACCGGTATTCATCAGGTAGGCAAGCAGATCTGTTATCTCGCTGTCATTAAGAGACGAACCAACTGCCGCCGGCATTGCACCTTGCGCGCCCTGCATTTTGTAAGCATCGGGGTAGAGAATTGATTGTAGTATGAACTGTTCAGCGGTCATCCCTTCGATACGCTGGCCGGCCTCGGTACTGATATCAGACAACGAAGGCCCCAGACCTGCAGCCTTGCCGAGCTCAATTGCGTGGCACCCGGCGCAGTTTTCTTCAAAAACCTGTTTGCCGTGCTGAATGTCTATGGATGGAGCACCGAAAGGATGAAATCCGTGCGAGAACACAAGCGTTGCCAGTATCACTACAATGGCCGAAAAGCAGAATGCGGCTGCTTCCTTCATTGTGAAGAACCACTGGCAAGCGCGGGCTTATTCAGTTCTGTGATCTTTACAATCTTGTCCGGATAGACCCCAACATACATATCACCATTGTTATTTATATCGATGTCGACAGCGCCAGGTACAGTCGCCAGTAACACTAACTCAGCTTCTTTATCACCGTCTGGCCTGGTCTTAATATCGACACGAGCAATCCGCCCCTCACCATAAATCACCACGTACAGTGACTCGTCCCACGGCGCTGACAACGACCCTTTGGGGGCATACGCCAGCCCGCCCAACGCAAAACCTGATCGCAAAAGCGGCTTGCTAACGCCCTCGGCATCATCATGCGCGTAGGGATGTCCGTAGAACGCTCCTTGCTCAACGATGATTATCTTATCGCCAAGATTACCACCTAGCAGACCGGCCTGGGCGTCATTATCAGTGGCATACAAAACCCCGTTATCATCGAATACCAGACCAAAAGGGTTGCGAAGGCCGGTGGCGAATATTTCCATTTCACTGAAGTCGTCTCCGCTAAATCGCAGGACTGCACCTTCAATGGGATCACTGGCCGGATGCCCGTCGGAGTGGTTGGCGGTAGTAATGTATAGCGAACCGTCTTTACCGAAGGCTAGATCATTGTTTTGATGTAGATAATCCGGTCCTTTGGCGCCGGGTAACTCTTTTACCACATCATGGAACCAGTCCATCACACCATCACCGTCGATATCTCTGAGCTTCGTGATGGCGCCTGTGGATTTTTGATCGACTTTGCCGTTTGTCCAGACTGTGTGCTGGCCGGAACGCGACACGAAAATATCATTTCCTTCTACCGTCAATCCATAGGGGCGATTCAACATTCGCGCTACGATTCGTTCACTTACGTTACCTTCTTCATCTTCCAGCAACTCAGCGACCACACCCTCCTGTGCGGCAATTCCAAAATGCCCGCTTACAAACACTCGCCCGTCTTCGGATGTTGCCACTCGAACCGGGATAACATCGGTATCACTGTAGTTTTCAATGACGAAACCATCCGCTGACAACTTACCCAGGCCAACAGATCCGCTGGAACTACCGGGGTTTGGAAGATAAGGGCTGATCAGGTCTTTGGCGATAAAGCCGGCACCACACAGCAAAACCCCTGTTACCGAACACACAGCTATCAACTTCCGGGATATCGTGGACAACCGTGATCCGGTTCTACCAAAAAATACCAATGCAACCGGCAAAGCTGCTGCAGTACCCAGTGCAAACGCAATAGTATGCTGCCGCGACAACTCCAGAATCTTCCCGGAGAGCACCACAATAAAGTTTGTTCCCGGTGACTCGAAAGCTGCCACAGCTATTACCACATACAGACCAATCAGCGAAATTATAACTATCGCCAACGCAATCATACGTTGTCTGTTCAGAACAAATCCCATGAGTGCAATCACGGATGAGCACCCGAGATATGCAAACAGGAGAATCTGTAGACTTGTATTATCCATTTAAATTATTCGCAGATATAGGATTGGGTCACTTTGACTGAAAAATCCACCAGTCGCATTGAGGTTCAATTTTTTGCACCAGATTCGCCTCCGTTAGATGCCTCCATGAGGCGAACCTGGCACATTCTTCAATACTCGAATCGTTCCCAAAATAAAAATCAGGTCACTCTTCAATACTCTTTCTACGTTTCGCTTCTCTTCGAACATGCTCTGGCGAGTATATGCTCACGAAAATATCTTTCTCCTCAACGTTATCCCGCTCCATCTTTAGCGCCATGCTGCCGCAGGCAGCGGCGATGACAAAGGTCAACCAGGTGATGTCGTTGTAAGTAAACTCATAAAAGACTCCACCGAGGATAAAGGTCATATGGGAGGCCATCAAACAGTTGCATAAAATCAGCAACAGCTTTTTCTCCTCTGGAGGGGTTTTAGGGAGCGCTTTGTAGCATATATATCTGGCCCTCCATAACGTTCCAAACACCGCCAGCTGGAGGAAGAACCATATAAAAACGCCGGAGTAGCCGAGCTCAGCCAGTATGTTGAAATAGCTTGAATGCACTGAACGATTGACACCATAGATACCCTCGGTAGGATCGTATTTCGCGTATTCCTTCGGATAGCATCCAACACCGACACCCAATGTTCTGTCCTTGGCCATCTCGTGTGCTACGCCCCAGAAATGCGGACGGCTTGCGGCAGAGGCGTCAAGCTGCTTTTCACCAGCGAACGCACTTGACAGGCGGTTATAATAGCTTTCAGGGAACAAGCCCAGCGCAAACACTGCAGCAATCCCCAATACCGCCAATGAAATCCAGGTGAAACGTTTTCTAAGCAAAAGGAGCCAGAAGAATCCCCCGGCAATCAGTGCCAAAGCGCTTCCGCGCGAATCGGTTCCGTAAATGAATCCCGCCAGCCCCAGAATATTGAACAGAACAAGTACCAGCAGAATATTTCGCAAGGTTTTTCGCTGGAGGAATGGAAGAAACAACTCGTCCTTACCATAGCGCAACAGATAAACCATTGGCAGGCAAAGAAAAATCGTCATAGCGCCTGCAAGCGATACGGCATTGGTTCCACTCATCGTGCCCGCCCCGACTTCTATGTCATACAGGGTGCCGCCACTTATAAGAACCTCAACCCCGAGAAATGCAGCGTTGAACGAGAAAAATAGCGTAATGGCCAGAATCAACGCGAGAATATGAGGGAGCGTTGTCAGGTAACTGGCAGTTAGCAGAACAACAAACGTCAGGATCAGGACGTGACCATAGGTCAGCTCTGTAGGGCTCTCGCAGTAAGTTGCTAACTGTGATCCGATGACATTCGCGGCATAGACTCCCAGGAGCACATGAATGAGGTTATTGAATCTGGGAACATGTCTGGTGAGAAACGAATAAGCAACAAAGATCCCGGCTGCAATCAGCGGAATTCGAAACGACTTAATGTCCCACCACATCCAGTCGTGAGGGCGAAACAAGGCATACCACCAGTACATTAACATTGCCGTATAGCTGCTGGCTGCCGCAGCTTTGGCAAACACGATCATCAAAAAAATAGCAACAAGCGAACGGATCATTTTGTGTTATTCAAACTCAATGTTATTAGAGCAGTTCGGCTAGTCGTCTTTTCGCGCCGGACACCGGGCCCGCAGCGAAAACGCAATCTTGTTCCGGCCAGGGCAATTCAGCGCAACCAGTACACGCTGAAATGATTCCGGCCGTATCCAAGCTATATCCGGGTAGCAAAGGACACGCCATTCCCTACATCGCTGAATCGAGTCCACAGCCGGAAACCCGCGCCGGCTTCACTCAGCCGGGGTTTCGCCTATTGCGGGCTGCCGACCACCCGCACGAGGCCCAGCTGCGTTCGCAGCGGTGCGTTCCCATTTACTGCCCGAAGGCCTCTATCGATCGACACGAAAAGCAGCGATTACCGGCGGATTGTCGTAACGACCCAATTCGTTGTTTGCCCTCAATATACTTACGTACAGCAACCCTTCGACTTCATCGAATGAGGCCCCTCCCACGTAATTGCCTACCTCACTGGTTTGAAACGGAATATCCCATACGCCGGACTCATATGGCCTGAGTTCACTTGGCGACAGCTCTCCCTTGCCAACCCGAAACATCTGGCGCATATCCCATAGCCAGTAGTAGCTCTTGTTATCAGTGACATCGCGCGAGCAATAACCACCACATAAATGATTATCACTCTGAACAACCTTGTATCCGACGCCAGACTCATGTCCGCCCGACTTGCCGATCGTCATGTAGGTGCTGGTACCGGGCACGATAAAGCCATAGCGCGCCTGGCTGAGATGTGTCCAAAGCTTGTTCTTGCCTGACTCATTGTATAAATCACCCTCCAGTGGCTGATCGAGACTGAATCCCAGCAGTTCAAGGGTTGGGATTGTCACTGCTTTATTCGATGGCAGTTGATTGTCGAGGTTTACAGCAAAGGCGGACGGACCGACGCTGTGCCGGGAAATAATGGGGCCTCCGCTTGAAGCGCCGGAAATATGGCTTGCGCGCAAATAGTGCTTCCATTCAACCGGAACAGAACTGAGCCAGCCAGACGCCCTCGCCAACCCCTGCATGCTATGGATCCGGGACACGGCTGAACTCCCGATTTTGTTTGCATCGCTGATTACAAATGTGGACAGCGTATTATCGTTGGGGGCATCGTAATATTCGATTGCATTGACTACCAGGCTCCCGTTCACGAGCTCAAGGCCAACAATCTGATCGAGCGCCTGGGGATTTCCGCCAGCAGTTCTTTCCAGAACCCTGTGGAACTCCTGAACCGGAGGACCACTACTATTCAGATCACTGATTTTTCCGCTTGCGACTAATCGGGGTATCTGAAACTGGGCGATGGCATCCTCGGTGTCGTGACCAACGATAAACATCGATCCACCATTCACCTCCATCACGCCTTCCGAATAATTCATGGACGACGATCCATATTTCGCAGGCGGCACGGTAAACGCACCGGCAAACTTCACATTCTCGATTGATATGAGTTTCGAACTTACCCCTTCAGTCGCCGGGTAGTCGACACCTTCAAATCTTTGCGACAGCGGCGCACATGCTGATACGACAGCGAATGTCTGCAGTACCAGAGCGGAGCACAAAGCCGATTTTGTTCTTTTCTTCACGAATTGTCCCAGTTTACCTAGAAGTTGATCACTCAGCGCGCATCGATTGTATATGACTACGTACGATGATCTTATTTACCCTATGCCACGTACCACCCGAGAAACCCGGCATCACTGTCTCTTACCCACGGTCACCGCCGGATTGCCTGCCACAATCGAGTAGTCGTCGACAGGTGCCGTTACCACCGAACCGGCACCTACAATACATTTTGTGCCCACATCGGCCATCACCAGTGCCCCGTTTCCGATCCATGAGTCCTCGCCAATGGTAATTCGGGTAAACGTGCCGCCCTGTTGCTGTATCGGCGTACTCAAGTCACTAAAACTATGCTGTCGCTTGCCACTCAGCAAATGCACACCACTGCCAAGCAGTACGTTCTTGTTAATCCTGCACAGCCCGACGTTGCACTGTGGACCGATGTATACGCCTTCGGCAATCTCGGTCTGCTGCTGCGAGAACAGCGTACCAAATCCAACGAACACCCCGCGCTCGCAGCGTCCCATCGCAAGACGGTAGAATGCCGTCCGCAGATAGCTGCCCGAGACGCCTGGAAGCAGGCTCAGCAATTGCGCGACACCGGTGAACGCAGAATCCCGGTTTCCTGTTATTGCAATTGCCTTGTAGCTGAAAAAAATCGGCAGAACCAGCAGGGTGCAAAGCGCGCCAACGGCTGTTTTCGCCAAACCCTTTACGGAAATAATTGTATGTGCACTCATGAAAGTTGAAAAATTGTCTCCGGGCGACCTCCCGGGCACTGAATTGAATTTCGGCCAGACGTGCAAACAGGCATAATCCCGATCGCGCAACCGCACTGCAATCCACACGCGCGCCCGGCGCCAAGCCCCACACCGCACTCAATAAACGTTCCACACCATCTGTACTGGCCAACGAAAAGGTCAGTCTGACGACCTCGAACGCAGAGCGTCGAAGATGGCCGGAAACCTGCCAGAAACTCCGAGACCAGCTGCGCTCTGCGCCTTTGTACTATTTGCTCGCCATCTACTCCGCAGCCTTCAAACATTCTGACCCGAACTATATGCCAAAATTTAGACACCAGCTCAGCAAGATACTTGGCCAGGACCCGACTGTCTTTCTGGCAGATAAGTCAAAAGCCGACGCCAGCCAGGCCAATGATCTGGTGGAGAAATCACTGGCACTGATAGAGCTCAGCGATCAGCAGCAGGATCAACGTAAAAAACTGTCGCGGGAAATCGGCATCGCTAAACGCGCCGGCAACCCGGCCGAGCCTATTATCGAACAAGTTGCAGCGCTCAGCACAGAAATCGGTGAACTGGATAACGAAATAAGTGATTGCATGGCGCAATTGCGACTGGCAGTCTCGAAAGACGAGCCCGAGGAGCAAACTGTTCTGGCGCCGCGCCATTTTCTACCCAACTCCAGCGTAGAAACATCACCGGTTGACAGTGACCTGTCAGTCGCCTGCGAGCAACCTTTCCCACAGGACGAGTGGCAGCAATACGTAGAGCAGCACGAAAGCTCAACGGCCTACCATGACGCCAGATGGCACGAATTGCTAAAAGCGAACTTCGGCCATGAGCCACACTATCTCACCGCTCGCTGCAACGGCAAAATCACCGGCGTGCTGCCTTTGATCCACATGAGCAGTAAACTCTTTGGGTCGGCATTGATTTCACTACCCTACGTCAACTATTCCGGCGTGCTGGCTGACAATTCCGTTATAACCGCGGCGTTGCTGGAGGCAGCGAGCGGATTGTCCGCAACGCTTGGGGCCAGCCATTTCGAACTTCGCGACACGGCGCCGATGGCCGCACCGGCAACCAAGACACATAAAGTGTCGATGGTCTTACCGCTACCGCAGTCGGACTCGGAACTGGATACCCGCCTGGGCAGCAAGCTGCGAGCCCAGATCAAACGCGCTCAGCAACACGGCCTCACATTCAAGTACGGCGGTGTGGAGCTCGTTGAAAGCTTCTATCAGGTTTTCAGTCACAACATGCGCGACCTCGGTACGCCGGTATACAACCGGCGCTTGTTCATGGACATCATTCGCCAATTTCCCGACAAGGCATCTATAGCCGTTGTGTTCCAGGACGACACGCCGTTAGCGGCAGGCTTCCTGATCGCTCACAACGACAAAATGGAGATCCCGTGGGCCTCGTCGCTGCGCCGCTCAAATCACCTTGGCACCAACATGTTCCTCTACCGTGCGATACTTGCCAAATCAATCGAGCAGGGCTATGAATTTTTCGATTTCGGCCGCTCGTCGATAGGTGCCAGCACACACAAGTTCAAACGCCAGTGGGGTGCCAGAGAGTTTCCGCTGTACTGGCACTACTGGCTCAACGACTCTGATGAATTGCCTGAGGTGAATCCGCAAAACCCCAAGTACCAGCTGGCGATCAGTGCCTGGAAGCGTCTGCCATTGCCACTGGCCAACACCCTTGGTCCCCATCTGGCGAAGAACCTGCCCTGAGGCTGGATTATTGGCAGATCTGCTGGTACAGATCGGTGTACTCTTTTGCCATTCTCGCTGCCGAATATCGCTGGTTGATCCGATCGTTAGCTGCAAGTGCAATGCGCTTGCTCAGCGCAGCATCACCCAACAGTTGACGCCAGCAAGTCTCCAGCGCCTGTTTATCGCCAAAAGGCGCCAACAGGCCTGTGACCTGATGCTCAATCAACTGGTCTATACCGGGGATGTCATAGGCTGCAACAGGCACTCCCATCGCCATCGATTCCATCAGGCAGCGTGGAATACCCTCCAGTTGCGAACTCATAACGAACAAATCGAAGGTGCGCAGGTAATCGAGCGGATTGTTGACAAAGCCAACGAACTCGATTCGGTCTGCACTCGCAAGCGTCGCCGCATAAGCCTCATACTCAGGCCGGCTCGCGCCATCGCCCAGCAGGCATAACTGAATACCTGGTGTGTCCTGCGCCACGGCGTCGAACACATCGAGAAGATCGCGTACATTCTTGCGTTCTATCATCTGACCGATGAAACCGACTTTCCTGTCACCACTGAAGTCGTGCGTGTCGCGAAACTCGATCCCTTTCAGATCCACGCCATTTCGAATGTAGCGAATCTTTTCCGGCGCTACTTTCATGCGCGTGACGTCACTTTCGAGTTCTCTGGAGAGTGGTACAACGAGATCGAAGAAACGCAGACTGTAGCAGCCGAGCTTAATGAACAGATTGAGCTTCCAATCTTCGGTTGTTTCGAATCCATGGGGCGTTGAAATACACTTAACTCCGGCCATTCGTCCGGCGAGCGCACCGATAATATCGGATTTATAGCCGTGGGTATGCAGCACCTGTATGCCCTGTTGTTTGATCAATTTGCTAAGTTTCCTGACTACGCGCAGATCAAATCGGCCACGCATTTCCAGTTCATGCGCCGGCAGCCCGAGTTGTGAGAATTCCCTCGTCAGCTCCAGATCGTGATCGTCACTTTCACGCGTGACCACAAGCTCTGAGTGCACCAGCCCCCGGTCACTATTGTTGGCAAGTGCCAGTATCCATTTTTCAGCGCCGTAAAATCCCGTCGAGCAGATGAAGTGCAACACCTTAATCGGTTGCGTTTGGACATTGGTCATCGACTGCGCCTGTTACCCGGGGAAACTGTAGTGGTTGAATATTTTCTGATCATGAAATTCTCGTTTTGACCCAACGTATCTCACGTGCGGGATTAATCCTGAGTAGCGCGCTCGCCCATCTGCCGGCCAGCTGGCGCAAAAACGGCCAGACGCTTTGATAGCAATTATCCTGAACGGGCTCGTCATTGAAGTTGCCGGAGGCAACTTGCTGGTGCAACAACCCCGAAGCACCGTGGTTTTGCAGCAGGATGATCTGGATTCGAGCGTAGTGCGCAGTGTCCGAGGCTTGCAATGTCGACAGAACATAGTCGCGAAAATACCGCGCGCGCTCCAGATACCGCTCGCGGTTTACGGTTGCCAGACAATAAGCAGCAAAGAATATTTCTACCTTGCGAATATCCTGTGCCACCCAGGTATCGTTCGGATACTCAAGCTCAGCGGCCTCCAGACTCGGTTGCTCGTGCTGCGCCATCCAGTCGGCGTAGTGCAACAAACTTTGACGGGCGTAGTCGAACCGGTCGTCCAGTTCGCCTCGCTCACGCTTGACATGCAGGTAATAGATCACCTCTTGCAGGAACACGGTATAAAACCAGGTATGTTCAACGTCATGCAGATCACGGGTGGCAATATCATCGGCCGGACCGAAGGTATTGCCAATAATTCGCTCGGCACGGTGCAGATACGCATCGTCACCAGTTAGCTCTGCAGAGTCGAGCAAGGCTCGAATATAGTTGCCGATCCCGCGATTGAACGGATACTCGTAGCGCAATACCTTGTGCCCACGCAATATCGACAGCAGGGTCTTGATATCTGTTCCGGCGCGCTTACACTGCTCGATCAATGTACCGGTACCCTCATAATATGCACTGATCCATTCGGCCATCCCCAACAGGGTGTCCCGTGCATCCCGATCACCTGTGAGCAGAAAATACAGTTTTAACCCTGTGGTATAACAGTGCTCGGGCCCTGGCCCGCCGCCTTTGTGCCCACTCCAGTCGGCAGGATATTGATGGATGGAGAAAGTCCGATGGGTGCAGGTATGAGCTGGCTTGTAGTGATCGGTATGCCAGAACAAACCATTGTTGTACTCGGCCCTGTCACTCGACGTTCTGTAGATGTCGATGTCCAGAACATGTCGCGCCAGTGGATGCATCAGCTCTGACCAGCGTACATCAGCGCTGGTTACCCATTGTCGGGCAAAACCATAAATGGGGTCATATTGGTTGTTATAGTGCGAGACAAAAATTTCGTCACCGCTGTGAAATGCCGTCTCGTGATCAGCGTATATTTCACCAAAATGGCGCCAGCCGTATTCATCTACCGCTTCGCGTTTAGCCAGGTAGCCCCGGGTGTCGCTTAATCCCGCTTGCAGCAATTCTTCGTATTCACCGGTACGGTAGCCCGTTTCAAAGTTTCGCAGTACCCCGCTGTGCTGGTACACATCGGGGCTCACACTAATTATTGCCCCCTGTTCTAGCCAGTCCAGAGATGCCCGGTCATCATTAAATGAGAATACAATCTCGTGACTCTTGCGCTCACCGCCTTGCAGCTCGTGTTGGTCTTCACCACCATCGGGAAACAGCTGCCATTCCAGCGCTGCTGCATCACAGCCACAGGACGACGGAAAGTTCTGCCAGAAATGCTTGATCGACGACTGGTACTGTGCCCCGCCTCTCGTTGTAAAATTGACGACAGGGGTGCTTCGCGCGCCTTGCTCGATAAGCTCATGGGCAAACATTAGCTGGTAACCGTTGTGATGGGTTGCCATTGTTGCCGGCAATTCACCATCAGCACACAGGTGCACCGGACTGTTCCAGTGCTCTCCACCACTGGTAGATTGACGCACAAGAGCGGCTGAATTCTGCGGCGTGTCGTGCCACGGACTTCCCGCCATCGTCCTGACACTTGCCTGTCCGTCAGGATGCTCGATTCTGACTTTGAATTCGCTAAAGTTGAAAGAGCCCGCATCTCCAAGATCCCACAACCCGCCCTCATGTGCAGCGCGCTGCGCATTGTGCAATGAGCAACGCATTATAAGCATGGCACTGGCCCACAGCTTATAGTGCAGCGAAACACCAACTTGTACACCAGCCTCGGACCGAAAGTGGCCGTCCACACGCCACTCGACAAATTGCGTTGCCACAGCAACCTGCTCGACAGATTTCACTGTCAGCGGTACCTTTGCACCAGCCGCATCACCAAGCACGACGCCCGGCCCGTCAGCATGCCAAAGCAACTCGCCGCGCTTACTCACACGCGGCAGCGTTCGGCCGGACGACCGATCAATTTCGAATCTTAGATCATCTAGCTCGAAGACAAACGCTGACTCGGTGTCAACAACCGTAAATGCGCTGGCCTCGCGAACACTATTAGCATCGGCCAAAACCAGGCTGGCGCGCTCGAAGTTGTGATTGAGCGTGAAATGCAGCAGCACCCACTTAAGGCTGCTATCGGGCCAGCGTTGTTGCTCTATTACGTCGCACGGCAACGGCGTACCAGCCTGGTCGACAAGGCGAAGATGAGTCACCTCGGTGACTTCTCCACGTGCAAGGGGCACCCCCAGCGTGACTGGCTGACCCGGCACTGCGACGCCGTGAACTACGTTAATATTTATCGGCTTCATTGATGACAGGTCAAGAGCGGGTGGTTCGGGATTGCCTGCCGACCAGCGACTGATAAATCTCCTGGTATTGGGCAACCATTTGGTTGAGCTCGAAATGCTGGTTGAAACGTGCTCGACCTGCCTGTGCGAGCGACGCCCTGAGTGACGCATCACGCAACACTTCATTCATCGCTGATGCAAGCGCATCCAGGTCACCGCTGGGCACTACCAGCCCGGTCTGCCCTGCCTGCACAATTTCCGGGTTCCCGCCAACGTCTGTGACGACACAACAAACCCCCATCGACATTGCTTCCAATAGTGTCATTGAAGTGCCCTCACTCAACGAGGGCAATAGAAATATGTCTATCGAAGACATGTACGCTGCCGTGTCAGTTTGATAGCCGGTGAAAATTACCTTGTCGGCAATACCGAACTGTTGCACCAGCTCCTCAATCATTGCTCGCTCTTCGCCATCGCCGACAAGTAACAGCGCGGTCTTGCGATCACTCGTTGATACACGTGCGAAGGCCTCGACGAGCAACGGCAGATTTTTTACCGGATCGAAGCGAGAAATGGTGCCATACACTATCGTGTCATCGTCGATCGAAGCACTGACACGCTTTTGCCGCCGCTCATCGCGCTGCCCTGCCGCAATGCCATTGTAGACGACGCCTATTGCACCACGCCGAAACCACTCGTAACGCGCGAGGGCATCGGCCGTTGCCACGGATATCGCCGTGATACGAGCTGTGAACCGCTCAAGCAGCGGGTTGACCACGCGCCTTTTCCACGAATAGCGATCGGGAAAGTAACGTCCATGCTCGGTAAACACAACTTTCACACCGGTAAACAGGGCGGCAAGCACACCGTAAACGTAGGGTGTGTACTGGTGGCAGTGAACAATATCGATTGCACCAGAGCGATAGAGTGCACGCAACTTGCGCACGAGTGAAAAATCAAAACCTGGCTCGCGACCCAGCGCGTGAATGGTAAGGCCATCACTACGCAATCTATCACCCAGCGCGCCGACCTCACCTTCAATGCAGGCTATCTCACACTGGTACTGTTGGCGATCCAGCCCATCAACCAGCTGGCAGATGACCTGTTCAGTACCACCAATGGCCATGTCATAGGTGACATGCAGCACGCGCACGATACGATCGCGCTGATTCGTTTGGCTGGCCATGCGCTACCTTGATTCTGTATCGAGAGAGATCGCTGTCAAACGGTAGAGCAATCTATGCAACATAGCGCTGCCACCAGATTTCGAATACCAGCATACTCCACAGTTCCTGCGAGTAATCGCGGGCGCCGGACTGATGCGCCGACCAGATCGATTTGACCACTGACATATCAAAATACTGTTGCAATCCGCTGTCGTCGATAAAAAGATAACGCTCTGCAACATCACGGATTTCAGACCGTAGCCACTGTGCCAGCGGCACAGAGAATCCCATCTTTTTTCGGTAGAGTGTCTCGTCGGTCAGGAGCCCTTCAAGTGACTTTTTGAAGATATATTTTCCATTATCGCCAACGAGCTTCATGCTGGACGGGATCGATGCGGCGTACTCCACCACTCGATAGTCCAGAATGGGCGCTCTGGTTTCAAGGGAGTTGGCCATGCTCATGCGATCGACCTTGACCAGAATATCGCCAGGCAGGTAGCTCTTGATGTCGGTGTATAACAAGCGCGACAAATGATCATCCGCCGGGGCTTCGCGATAGAGCTTGCGAGTGATATCCGCCGGATCATACTGTGCGATTTCGCCGGCAAAACGATCCGAGATCGCCTCGCCCCACAGTGACGGCCTGAAGAAAGAGTTCGTTAAAAAGTAGCCCGTATCGGGCTCAACCGACAGTGAGTGAAGCAACGATGCACCGCGTCTGCAGATACCGGCAGAGCTCCCCCCCAGCACACGCGACAACCCGGGTAAAACCGAGCTCCTGACCGCCCCCGGCACCAGCGAACGAAGCCGATTTTCGCGCCTGTCATTTTGATATTTGCTGTAGCCGGCAAAATTTTCATCGCCCCCGTCGCCCGCCAGCGCGACCGTGACCTGCCGACGGGCAAGCTGGGAGACGAAAAAGCTGGGCACAAATGAAGGATCGCTGAAGGGTTCGTCAAAATAACCGGCTATTTCAACCAGGTTGTCGGCTACATTTTCCCGCACAGTAAATTCGTGATGATCCGTACCGAACTGTTTGGCGACCTTCTCCGCAAAGTGAACCTCGTCGAATTCACGCGAATCAAATCCGATTGCACAAGTGGTCACCGGTGCACTGCTATTGCGAGCCATCATGGCAACGACCGCACTGGAGTCCACACCGCCGCTGAGAAATGCGCCGAGCGGCACATCGCTGATCATACGGCAGGCAACACTATCCTCCAGTAACTCAAGCAATCCTCCCTGAATTTGCTCACTGGTCTCGCCGCTGGTTTTAGTGAAATCGAGTGACCAGTACTCGCCCTGCTTCACGCCTTTTTCTGTGACACTCATCCAGTGCCCCGGCGGCAGCTTGTGTATATCCCGAAAGATCGATTTGGGATCCGGCACATACTGATAGGCGAAATAGTCCGCCACTGCGTCGTCTCTAACGGAACGGTCTACATCGGGCGCACAGAGAATTGCCTTTATCTCGGAGGCGAAAATAAACCTGCCCCCGGCATCGTAATAATACAGCGGTTTTTTGCCGAGTCGATCACGTGCCAGGAACAGGGAGCGATCGCGGCGATCCCATATCGCCAGCGCAAACATGCCGTTTAACTGATCCAGACACGCTGCCCCCTCCCGCTCGTAGAGCTCCAGCACGACCTCGGAATCGGACGTTCCGCGGAAATTGACACCGACCGACTCGAGGTCTTTACGTAAGGCCGGGAAGTTATAGATCTCGCCGTTGTAGACCATCACATAGCGCCCGGACGCAGATTCCATGGGCTGACGCCCGGTTTCACTCAGGTCGATAATGCTCAAACGCCGATGACACAGCCCCACCTCATCCTCTACAAGGATGTCACTGTCATCAGGTCCTCGATGCCGAATCGCGTCTCCCATACGATTCAACAGCGCATCGGCGCCGTCGCGCTCGTGCCGAAACCGCGTGAAGCCGGCTATTCCGCACATGTAGTTGCCCTCGCTGGCCTGCATGAGTCGTCCCTACGGACCGGCCGCGGCGACAGAAATACTGAATTGGGGCTAATGATCACGATTCTCACGTTAGCTGCATTATCTGAGGGAACCAGTTCCGGCTCCCTTTCAATGAGGCGGCAGACATTCGCAAACCTGCAAGCTGGAACTGCAAACCGGGAAACAACAAACTCAGCCAGCGGATTCAGGCCAGCGAATCTCCGGCCAGCGACTTTGCAATCTCATTCTCAAATATCCAGGAGAACAATCAATAAAATTCTGTTTTGATTAACAATTATCCGGGTATGTCGGCGAACAATCGGCCCTGACTGTAAATAAACTGAAACTGTGCAGAATTTTCAGGTTTAACAGCAAAGTTTCTATTATCATCCGCGCCACGCTCACCAGCCACTGACAATCAATGCAAACCGACAGTTCGACAACCCGCAATCAGCAACACACTGATCCTAATTCCCTCTACCTGCACTCCAGTCTGCAAAAGGCCTACGCCTACCTGCAGTACGCATTGCACACGGGCGAGGGGCTGGTTCTGGTGACCGGTAAACCCGGGACCGGAAAAACCGCCATGCTACAGCACCTGATCAAAGAACAAACCAGCTATGACACATCGTTTAACAGTGTCGACTGCGCTCAGGTCAGTGGTACAGAGCTGTTAAACAAGTTGGCAAACGAGTGGGGCATAACGGTATCCAGCGTCTCGATGCCGCCGCTCATCTCTGCGATCAATACGCATTTACTGCAACTGACTATCACCGGCAAACGAATCGTGCTTTTGCTGGACGAGGCTCAGTTTCTGACCGACGAAGCGCTGGAAGCGGTTCGGCAGCTCAGCAACCTCAGCGCCGACGGCAGCCCACTGCTACAGATCTTTCTGGTTGGCCAGCCCGAACTGCGCGAACGCCTGCTAGAACCGGCCTTCACGCAACTTCACCAGAGAATCATTGCCACCTGCAATATCGAACTGTTATCAGCACCAGAGACCCGCGAGTATGTTATCCGACAACTCAGCAGGGCTCACTGGCAAAATAGCGATGCGTTGCCAGGCAGTATCTTCAACGCGATACACCGCGCCTCTCTGGGTACGCCACGCTGGATTAACCTCATCTGCAACCGAATGATGATCCAGGCAATCGCGACCGATCGGTTGCAATTCAGCCTTGAAGATATCTGTGTGATTTTGCAGGAATTAATCGCAGAAGATCTGTTGCCGGAACAAGTGCGACGGGCCAACAAAGCGAAGTCTGCCGTACTACCCAGATCCGTTGCAGCCATCTCTGGGCTGACTCGCCTGGAAGCCGCTGCCTGATTTGTCGCCCCAAGCGACTTCACAAGCCCCCTGATTACCTGACAGCCGCCCGGCTGTCAGGGTTACTCTTTACATCCCACTGCCGCTAATTACTCCAACCGTAGCAGTCGATAGCTGTACACACCGCATCCACTCCTTCAGCAGCGCCGACTCGTTGCGACGGATAACTATGCAAGTCGTTACGACACGCGCAAGCAAAAGAGTAAGAATATGTCTGATCGGCTACCGATCCTCAATGCCATGACCGTCGACGTGGAAGACTACTTCCAGGTTTCCGCCTTTGACCCCTACGTCTGCAAGAGCAGTTGGCAAGAGCGCCCGGGGCGAGTTGAAGCAAACATGGACAGAATTCTGGAAATGTTTAACAAATTTGAGATCAAGTGCACATTTTTTACACTTGGCTGGATCGCAATGCAGTACCCTTCACTGGTTAAACGAATCGTCGCAGAGGGTCATGATTTAGCCAGTCACGGTTGGGATCATACAATGGTCACCAAACTGGGGCGCGCGGAGTTCGAGCAGGACGTGTCGAAGTCAAAAGAGGTGCTGGAGCAGGTTTCCGGTACCCGGGTCACCGGATATCGTGCACCCAGCTACTCGTTCACAAAAGCGAATGACTGGGCTCACGCTGTTTTAGCCGAACAGGGATATCTTTACAGTTCAAGTGTCGCGCCGATCAAACATGCTTTTTATGGAATTCCCGACGCACCCAGGTTTTCGCACGAGCGGGAAAACGGCGCAATCCTCGAGATTCCGATTACAACAACACGCCTGCTCGGGAGAAATATACCCTGCGGGGGTGGCGGCTGGTTTCGGCTTTACCCCTACTTCATTAGCAAGTGGGCCATTGACAGAGTGACACGCTCCGAAGGTAAGAGCGCAATATTCTATTTTCATCCATGGGAGATTGACCCTGACCAACCTCGCATCGATGGCATCGGTTCAGTTGCGCGGTTCAGGCATTTTCAGAACATGAAACATATGGAACGCCGGCTACTCAAATTATTTGGCCAGTACCGATGGGGAACGATACCCGATGTCTTCGGGCAGGAATTTGGCAATACACAGATTTCGGAATAATTTCCGTTTCTTGTATTGATATAGATGTATCAAATTGGACACGACGCACTGAATGAACTTGACTGAAAACCAGCAAAGCCACTGTTTTTTCAGCCAAAATCCAGGGCTAATGGTAAGAATATCAAGTGTAACTACAGGAACTTTTTTGTGGGCAATTACCCAGCACTATTTGCTCGGTTGATTTAATATCGGCGGCTCTGAACCAGGGTGAATCGGGCGACATGTACATAGATTATTACGGATTTACTGCAGACCCATTCCGTCTGATGCCGGATGCAAAAGAACTTTACATGCACCCAAGCTTCAGAAAGGCTTTGTCGTACATGCAGTATGCGCTCTACAAGGGCGAGGGAATTGTGCTTGTTACCGGTCAGGCCGGGGTTGGTAAAACCGCATTAATTTCCAAAACGCTCAGAGAGCAAGGCGACTACGAACTGATGTTCACGCTCATCGATTGCGCTCACTTCAGCGGTCGCGAGCTGCTGGTGCAGTTCGCCGCCAGTTGTGGTCTGCGAACCGACGACAACAGCACACTTTCGAGCATCTATGCGCAACTCAACGGGCACCTGCGAACTGTTCGCCAGCAAGGCAAGCGTTCGGTATTATTGCTGGACGAGGCTCACCTGCTCCAGGACGAGGCACTTGAGGCCATCCACCTGCTCAGTAACCTGCACATCGAGGGCAATCCACTGGTACAGATTTTTCTGATCGGACAGCCTGAACTGAAGGCGCGTTTGCTGGCGCCGGGCCTGGAACAACTACACCAGCGCATAATTGCAACGAGCGCTATAGAAGCGCTGACGAAAGCCGAAACACAGGGTTACATACTGCAACAACTGACCTCGGTACACTGGAATGGCAACCCTGGCATAGCCGAGACTGTTTTTACTGCGATTCACAGCGCGAGTTTGGGTATCCCGCGCTGGATAAATCTGATTTGCAGCCGAATGATGATACAGGCCGTGGCGAGTGACCGACAGTACATTTCGCTCGAGGACATTTGCGAAGTACTGAACGATCTTCTACGTGAGGATCTGCTCCCGGAACGGGTAAGACACGCTAATAAACAACTTACTTGACAGACAAAACATGAAAAACAGATTTGTACTGATAGCTGTGATGGTCTTTACAGCCCTGGCGGGATGCACAACAACGGCTCCGCAACGCGGCGAACAGGCCGGCACGCGTGCAGCTGCCGCCTCCGACAGCGACGCCTATCAGTACGTTATCGGCCCTGGTGACACGCTCGACATCTTCGTATGGGGATACAAGGACCTCTCGGTATCCATACCCGTTCGCCCGGATGGCAAAATCACAACCCGACTGATCGAGGACATGCCCGCCAGCGGCAAGACGCCGACCCAGCTGGCACGTGACATTGAAGTTCAATATAAATCTTTTGTAAAAAATCCCACCGTAACCGTCACGGTAGACGAATTTGTTGGCAGCCCGTCGCAACAAATCAAAGTAGTCGGTGGCGGAGCCGAACCTAAAACTGTGCCCTACCGCAACAGCATGACGTTACTCGATGTGATGATTGAAGTCGGCGGCCTTGGAAAATTTTCCAGCGGCAACAAAGCGGTGCTGGTACGACAGACAAATGGCCAGCGCAAGCAGTACAAAGTACGCTTGCACGATCTGCTGAAAAAGGGCGACATCGGTGCTAATCGCGCGGTGCTGCCAGGCGACATCCTGATTATTCCGGAATCATGGTTCTAGGCTGACTAGCTTACACCTCCGATACCGTTTTCTAATTTCAGGCTCAAAAACCCATGATACAAGACTACTTCGACCGTCTAGTTGATTTTGTTCTCGGCGTGCAGCGATTCCGCTGGACGACGCTGCTTGTCGCCTGGGTGCTGGCCCTTGCCGGCTGGTTAATGGTTGCACAGATAGATTCC
The DNA here is from genome assembly GCA_937920585.1 of uncultured Granulosicoccaceae bacterium. Classification (GTDB taxonomy): domain Bacteria; phylum Pseudomonadota; class Gammaproteobacteria; order Granulosicoccales; family Granulosicoccaceae; genus CAKZSB01. The sequence goes on from CAKZSB010000219.1 coordinate 26,817, forward strand.
AAATACCCTGTAACCGCCCGGCTTTTCGTTGACACCAACAAAATTCTTGAGCCACTGCTAACCGGCATCGCCGTGCAGCCCGATGTAAAAAAGCAGGTGGCACTGATGAGCAAAACGCTACTCAGCAGGCCGAATATTGAACGTTTGATCGACAAGCACAACCTTGATGCCGACATCGTCGACGCCGCGGGCAGAGACAACCTCGTTGCCGAGCTGCAGGACCAGATTAAAATCGCCGACGTCAACGGTGGTCAGTCACTTTACTCTGTGAGTTACTCACATCGCGAAGCCGAAAGAGCCAAACAAGTCGTCGATACGATGGTTGAGATATTTATCAATAGCTCGCTGGCAGAAGAGAAAGCGGATAACGCTACCACGCAGGATTTTCTCGACAAGCAAATCGCAGACTACGAAACACGGCTGGTTGCGGCTGAACAGCGCCTTGTCGATTTCAAACGTCAGAATGCGGGCTCGTTGCCCGGAGAATCCGGTGGCTTTTACCAGCGGATGGAAACGCTCGTCTCGCAGCTGCGCAGTGCAGAACTGGAGTTGCTGGAAGCTCGAAACAGCCGCCAGGCGTTGAGCAGACAATTGGCTCAGGAAGAGCGCAAGATAAACCAGGGCTCGCAAAACAGCGAAGTTGACGACCGCATCGACTCGCTGCAAACCGAACTGGACGAACTGTTGGTACGCTACACCGAAAAACACCCGCGAGTATCAATCCTGCAGCAATCGATCACCGACCTGAAGGACCAGAAGCGACGTGGCACCAACCGCAGCGGTCGATCGGTCAACCTGCAGGACAGCGTGGTTTATCAAACTGTGAGCGAACTGCTGGCGATCGAGGAATCGAAGGTCGCACAACTGACTGCCCGCACCGCCAACTACCGCACGCGCCTGCAACAACTGGAAGGCACCGTCGACAGCATACCGCAGGTCGAGGCGCAGCTAACCCAACTCGATCGAGATTACGAGGCCGTGCGTGAACAGCATCAAACGTTGCTGAACAAGCGCGAAGCCGCGCTCCTCACGCGAAACATCGAGCGCGATTCCAACGATGTGAAAATTCGCCTGATCGACCCGTCATTCGTTCCGGCACGCCCAACCGACCCCGACAAGTTGCTGCTCAACGCGCTGGTTCTGCTCGGTGCTATCGGCACTGGTATTGCGGTTGGATATGTTATGTCGCTGCTGCAGCCTGTTTTCTACAACCAGCAATCGCTTGAAAACTTCACCGACATTCCGGTCCTGGGCGGCGTAAGTCTGCAACATCGTCCGATGACGCGTGTCAGCAGAGCGATTAATACTGTCAACTTCGGCATGCTCTCGGCCCTTCTACCCGCGCTGTTTATATGGATTGTGGTGATGCAGCTCAAGGGTGGCGGATTATACGAAAAGCTCAAGTTCAGCCCGGCTTCTGACTCTACCGTGGTATCCCTCACGGAAGATCAGTAAGCGCTACAGCAACGAGTGCGTAGTTCCACGCGACGACCTTAACAAGAGACAGTTATAGCCATGGGCTCGATTGAAAAAGCAATAGCCAAAATGAACGAGAATCCTCCACGTGGGGAGCGTTCAAAACTAAGCCAGGGAGATGACCAGCGGCCGCACCTGCGAGTGCTGGAAAACGAGCAGCCGAGGCGCGTACGCGAACCTGTCGGCCGGCCTGAGGCCATTGACAAGCGTCGTCATTTCCAGCTGCCCGAAAAGACTCTCGAGGGCGAAGGGATCATCACGCCTGATTCGCAACGCAACCAGATGTCTGAAGAGTATCGGGCTATCAAGCGTCGTATCCTCAGCGCAATCGATAACGGTTACGACGATCCGGACGTGCAACCGAATATCGTCATGCTGACTAGCTGTGTATCCGGCGAAGGTAAAACTTTCTCCTCCATCAATCTGGCGATCAGTATCGCGATGGAACGAGATCGCTCGGTACTGCTCGTCGATGGTGACGTGACTAATCCGATGGCAGGTGTGCGCCTGGGCTTTGACTCCAAAACCCGGGGTCTCACCGATCTCTTACTCGACAATACGCTCGACCCGGAAGATCTGATATGGCAATCGAGCTTGCCTACACTGCAGTTCCTGCCTGCCGGTCGCCTGCACAATCAGGTCACCGAGCTGCTGGCGAGTAAAAGCATGACAGCGCTGAGTGCTGATCTGTCCAGACGTCACCCCGGTCGCGTCATTATTATTGACTCTGCTCCGATGCTCATGACAAGTGAGGCGCGCGTCGTTGCCGATTTGGCGGGACAAATTGTGTTCGTCGTCGCCGCCAACAGCACAACGCGCAATATGGTGGCGGACGCGCTGAAACTGGTCAACGATCATTCGCGTGTTGGACTGATTCTGAACAAGAGCCGCAAGAGCATCGCCACCACCTACGGTTACGGCGCAGGCAAGAAGTAACGCGGTACTGCCGCCCTGCCCACAAGATATTAAACCGGCAGCTTCCGGAACGGGAGCATCAAGAAAAGCGAAACGTTTGATGATTTCTAAAAAGTATGCCGTCGCAGCAACGCTGCTGACGCTGGGCGTTGGTGCTGCAAGCGTGCCTGTGTCTGTTGCAGCCACTCGCTCGATCGAACGAGCCATCGAGTTTGGCCTGCTTGCGAGCGACAACCCCACACTCGTTCCTGCCAACCAGCTCACCGGTCTTACCGCCAGCATCAAGCCATCTGTCGAACTAAAACTGGATACCAGAAATTTCGACTCAATAATTCGCGGTGAACTTGACTTTCTGCATTTCGAAGATCCGGAGGCCAATGTTGTCGACCCGCGCCTGTTCGCCAGGACCGTCGGCACCCTGATACCCAATTTCGCCTACCTCGATGCCAGCTTGCAGATCGCGAAGGTTGTCAACGATGAAAATCTTTTCAGAGTATCGGAGGATACTGACCCTACCCTGCGCCTGCAGTTTAGCCCTTACATCGAGCAGAGCTACGGCACATTCGCCGACCTGACAGTGCGCTACCTGCACCAGACTATCGATACGTCAGTCGATGGCAGCGCCGAAGCCACGCAGAATGGCTTTTCGATTGCGCTGAAACGCGACCCGACTCTCGGCGGTGCCGTATGGGGCGTCGGCGGTTCATACAACCTGGACCAGGGTGGTAGTGATGAGGTAGAAAACGCCACCGTATATGGCGAGTTCGGAATGAGCTTTGCGCAAATCTATCTCATCGAGGCCAGAGCCGGTTTCGAGCGCAATGACTTTATCAACATCAATGATGATGATCGCGAATCAGAACTGTGGAACGTCGATTTTACCTGGACACCGAGTGAACGAACCGCGATCACCGTCGGATACGAATCACGCTTCTTCGACGACGGCCCCACATTCAGAGCAGAGCACAAAACGCGTAACTCCGTTTTTACTGCCAGCTGGACCCGCGGTATTTCGAGAACGCGCGCCACACTCGACGACCTCTCGCTGTTCGGTGACACAACCGAAGGCAACATCACCGTAACACCCGTCACCGATACCACAACTGACCT
>CAKZSB010000220.1 GCA_937920585.1 uncultured Granulosicoccaceae bacterium
CCACAACTTCGCGATCAGACCATCTGCGTCAACGGCGTATCCAAAGCCTATGCGATGACCGGCTGGCGCATCGGTTATGGCGCGGCGCCGCAACCGCTGATCGCGGCGATGACCAAAGTTCAGTCGCAGATCAGCTCGGGAGCCTGTTCCATTGCACAGGCCGCGGCGGCCGCCGCGCTCAATGGCCCGCAGGATGATGTGGCCCGTTTTTCTGCCGCGTTTGAGCGGCGGCGAGATCTGGTGGTGGAACGCGTGAAGCATATCCCGTCGCTGACGCTCGACCCGCCAGGTGGTGCGTTCTACGCGCTATTGGGTTGCAGCGAACTGCTGAACAGGAAAACAGCCGACGGCACAGTGATAGCCGATGATGTCGCCCTGACCCGTTATCTGCTGGAAGATGCCGGGGTCGCGGCGGTAGCCGGCAGCGTGTACGGGCTCGCGCCCTTTGTGCGTCTTTCCACCGCGGCATCGGAAGATACGCTATCCAGCGCACTGGATCGAATTGCCCAGAGCGTGGCAAAACTCAACGATTAGATAACCACTATGATGAATAAAATTGTACTCACCGGCGCCGCCGGACGGCTCGGCTCCTATCTTCGCGAGCCATTATCTAAAATGGCAGACACTCTGGTATCAAGCGATCTTGCCGATGATGTCGGCACGCTATACGCCGGCGAAACCTATGTGAAAGCAGACCTTTCCGACCTCGCGCAAATCACCGCGCTGCTGGAGGGTGCAGACATGGTGGTACATTTTGGCGCGATTGGCGACGAAGCACCGTTCGACGCTATTTTGAGTGCCAATATCGTGGGCGCCTACAACGTCTGGGAGGCGGCCTATCAAAACAAACTCAAACGAGTAGTCTATGCCAGTTCGATTCACGCGGTGGGCATGCACCCGAAATCGGATTTCATTGGCACCGACGTGGCACACCGCCCCGACACCTTCTACGGCCTGGCCAAGTGCTTTGCCGAAGACCTCGGCAGCCTGTACTGGGATAAACGCGGCATGGAATCGGTGTGCCTGCGCATTCTCTCCTGCGCGCAAGTCAGCAATGTCCGTGCACTGGGATCGTGGCTCTCCTACGACGACCTGATCCAGCTGGTGCAGCGTGCCATTGACACACCGACGACAGGCTTCAGCGTGGTTTACGGTGTATCAAACAACGATCGCGCACCGGTCGACAACGCCGGCGCAAGCTTCCTCGGCTACCGCCCCAAAGACAACGCCGAACAATTCGCCGAGGCCATTCTGTCCGAGGCACCCGCGGCAGATCCAGCCGACCCGGGGCAGATGTGTCACGGCGGACCTTTTGCATCAGTCGAACTGGGTAACAGCGGCGTGGCGACAATGAAAATCGTCGACGATCGCAAGAGTACGTAGAGCCCACAGGCAGTCACCGGCCGGGAGCCCGAAATTCGGGCTCGCGAAACCCGCCGAACTCCGGCTCCGGAAATGGGTCAATCCGGTCAGGCAGTGCACGTTTCGATGTTATCTGCCACAATAACCTGTTAAAGCACAGAGCGCGGAGCACATATGGCCCATCCATGGTTTGAGCATTACCCCGAAGGCGTGCCACACACGATTGAGCTGGGTAGCTATACGTCCCTGGTCTCACTGATCGACGAGGGCTTTGAACAGTACGCCGATCGCACCGCCTACGTCGGTATGGGCAAGCATCTCAGTTTCGCCGAAGTAGACGCCGCCTCGCGTCAGGCAGCGGCCTGGATGACAGCCAAAGGCCTGCAGAAGGGCGATCGAATCGCGCTGATGATGCCCAATATCCTGCAGTATCCGATCGTGCTGGCCGGCGCCTTGCGTGCCGGACTGGTCGTGGTGAACGTGAATCCGCTGTACACCCCGCGCGAGCTGGAACACCAGTTGAAAGATTCCGGTGCAAAAGCGCTGATCGTGCTCGAGAACTTCGCCGCCACCTTCGAAGAAGTACGCGAGAAAACAGCGGTCGAGCACGTTGTCGTTGCCTCGATGGGCGATGCCCAGAGCGCACTGAAAGGCGCGATCGTGAATTTCGTGGTGCGCAAGATCAAGAAGATGGTTCCGGCGTACAAATTGCCCGGCTCGATCAGCTACAAAGCCATGATGTCCGAAGGCAGCGCCCTCCCCTATAAGCCCGCACAACTCGGGCTCGACGATCTGGCCTTTCTGCAGTACACCGGCGGTACCACCGGCGTATCCAAGGGTGCGACACTGCTGCATCGAAACATACTGGCCAATGTGCTTCAATCCGAAGCCTGGAGTGAGCCGGCGATGACCAATCCGGCACGCGGACCGGCGCCGGACCAATCCGTGTACGTTTGCGCGCTGCCGCTCTATCACATCTTCGCACTCACCGTGTGCTGCCTGCTGGGCATTCGCAAGGGCGCGATGAATGTACTCATTCCCAATCCGCGTGATCTGCCGGCGCTGGTCAAGGAAATATCGCCGTTCAAGATCACCCATTTTCCTGCGGTTAACACACTCTATAACGCACTGGTCAATCACGAAGGTTTTCGCGCACTGGATTTCTCTGAATTACGTGTATCAAACGGCGGCGGTATGGCCGTGCAGGAAGCCGTGGCAACAGAATGGTTCGAACTGACCGGCAGCCCGATTATCGAGGGATACGGCCTGTCCGAAACCTCGCCGTCTGCCACCTGCAACCCGGCTGATGCCACCGAATTCAGTGGCACCATCGGCGTGCCACTGCCCTCTACCGAGGTCGCCATCCTCGACGACGACGGCAATCACCTGGCCATCGGCGAGACCGGTGAAATCGCGATTCGCGGCCCGCAGGTCATGGACGGCTACTGGCAACGCCCGGAAGACACCGCCAACACCATGGCTGCCGATGGCTATTTCAAATCCGGAGACATCGGCATCATGGATGAGCGCGGCTACATCCGAATCGTCGATCGCAAGAAAGACATGATTCTGGTATCCGGTTTCAACGTCTATCCGAATGAGATCGAAGGTGTTGTGCAAACGCATCCGAAGGTAATGGAATGCGCTGCAGTCGGCGTGCCGGACGAACGCTCGGGCGAGGCAGTAAAATTGTTTGTGGTAAAGAAATCCCCCGATCTCACCGCCGAAGAACTCGATGCCTTTTGCGACGAGCAACTCACCGGCTACAAACGCCCCAAGCACATCGAATTTCGCGATGAATTGCCGAAAACGAACGTTGGCAAGATACTGCGCAGGGAGTTGCGGGACAGCTAGGATTGGCCTGTTGCAGCGCTGCCCGACCAGCGCTGCAAGATTGGGACGGGAATCCGTCCCGATTAAAACAGTGGTCGACTGGACCGGCAGAATCATTCGCGAAGACAAACGAGGTGCCATCGCTGATGACTTGCCACCCATTTTACAGCGCCTGGAATTCTCGTCCAGTCAATGGGTAGAACTGACTACCCGCTTTGAA
>CAKZSB010000221.1 GCA_937920585.1 uncultured Granulosicoccaceae bacterium
CCGAATCGCGCACCGGGGCGATTCGTCACTGCCAGATCAAACGGCACTCCCAGCAGCGCGATATCCAGGCCTGCAAATGTATCGCGCAGCGGCGCACGCAAAAAGGTGCTGATGCCAGCATAGGGTGCGACATGCTCTCGCTTGTCACCGCCATGTGCACCACCACCATCGAGAAACGCCTGCAGGGCTTTGTCGTTCAGATCGGTTCTAGCCGCAAGTTCATGCAAACGCTGCAATTTGGTTTGTTTCATCAATGCTCTCGTCAAACCTGATTGCGCGCCATTGTACCGATGTCGAGTCCAAAACGGTTGAAGGCAACAGCGCCGTACCGTGCCTGAGGGATCGTGCGACACTAACAAACCGGGAATCTTACCGTTTTCGATCGCTTTACTTCTCCTATAGTTTTAGTCAGACTGAATTCATCCCCAGCGAGCGATTCACTCACAGATTGGGTAGTCGGGGGCAGACCAACCGCTGTTGGAACTCAGCGAAACGACGCATAACAGGCAGTCAGTCAACCATGACCAGGAGGTCGGCGTTGAAACACGGACCAATCGACTCAAACGTTTCACGGGCCCCTGCGCTCACCCGCCGTCATTTCGCTTTTGGTCTTTTGGCGGGCGCTTGTAGTGCCGTACCCGGAGTTACTGCCGCCGCTCACGCAGCGACACTGCAGCCAGCCCCGCAAGACCCGTTGGCACCACTTCATCTGGCACGCTTCGAGCCTTTGCTCGGCGAGCGATTCAGGGTATGGAACAGCACCCGCAGAGACGGCGAATTACAGCTGATCGAAGCCAGCGCACTCGATGTGCCAGCAGCTAACCAACACCTTGTTGACCCGACGAACCCTGGCTTTTCGTTGTATTTCAAACGGGCCAATGGGCAAAGTCTCGCGCAGGCTACCTATCGATTGACTCACTGGCGGTTTGGCAGCGTCGATCTCTTCCTCGTGCCCATGCGTTCGGATAAACAGAGTTCAGGCTATGAAGCCATTATCCAGCACTACCTTGTCACCTAACATCGAAATGCCAATCACGTTTCGCACGATTGGCGATGACGACCTGCCGTTTCTGGCGCAGGTGTATGCCAGCACTCGTCGTGAGGAAATGCAACAGGCAGGCTGGTGCGAACAGCAGGTCGCGGATTTTCTACAAGCTCAATTTGATGCTCAGCACGCTCACTATCAACAGCACTATGCCGACGCCAGTTTCGATCTGATACTACTCGTCGAAGAGCCGATAGGCAGGTTGTACCTAGAAGTGATGAAAGATGAAATACGAATTATCGACATCGCGCTGCTACCGGAGTACAGGGGCCGGGGCATTGGCTCGATACTGTTGAACGATATCCTCGATCGCGCCGCAAGCGATGATCTGTGCGTTCGAATCCACGTCGAGCAGTTCAACCCGGCGCTGAATCTTTATAAGCGACTTGGGTTCGTCGAATTGGAAGAACGGGGCGTCTACTTGTTTCTCGAATGGCGTCCAGAGGGTATAGACCTGCAGGCATCAACAACACAGCCTGGGGCGCGACATGCCTGAGGAATTGACACATTTACTTTTCGAAAAACAAATCGACACCGAATTTCGAATTGATCTGAACGATTCCAGCGACGGGCACCCTTCTCAACCTGACGAATCGGGCAGCAACATCATACTGACCCTCACGGAAGTGAAACCTTTGGGCAATCATGGCGGCCAACAGCGCCAACCATTTTCACTACTTTTTAAGGCCCCGACCAGCACTATGCTGCAACAAGGCACCTACCACCTGACCCATTCAGACATTGACATAGGCCCTTTGTTTATCGTGCCGGTTAACCAGACCGAGTACGGCTATCTTTACGAAGCGGTTTTCAATTGACAGGACGAAAAGCGCAATGAGCGAACCATTTGTCGGTGAAATAAAGATGTTCGCGGGTAACTTTGCCCCGCGTGGCTGGGCATTGTGCGACGGACAACTCCTGGCTATCAGTCAAAACGATACCCTTTTCAGCCTTTTCGGTACGATTTACGGCGGCGATGGCCGCACATCTTTTGGCCTGCCGGATATGCGTGGCCGCATACCCATACATGCCGGCACCGGGCCTGGCTTGTCGCCAAGACCCCTTGGCTCAAAAGCCGGCGCCGAATCCGTCACGCTCACTGTCACCCAACTACCCGCTCACAGCCACTCTCCACAGGCCATTAGCGGGTCCGGCTCTTTGGCATCTCCGGAGAACGCCCTATGGTCAGATGCATCTCAGGCTCACTACACAACGGATCACAACGTTGATGGCACTATGAACGACGCCGCTGTACTACACACCGGGGGGTCGCAAGGCCACAACAACATAATGCCATTTGTCGCACTCAACTTTATCGTCGCGTTATTCGGTATTTATCCGTCAAGGAACAACTAGGACAGATATGAGAATGCACAAAATGAAACTGGCGAAGATCTTCGAGGAACTATCCAATGAGTGACCCCTTCATCGCCGAGGTTCGCATCTTTGCCGGTAATTTCCCGCCACGCGGCTGGGCTTTTTGCGATGGCCAGGTGTTGCCCATAAACCAGAATACGGCACTTTTCAGCTTGATCGGCACGACTTACGGTGGAGATGGCCGAACCACTACGGCGCTGCCGGATTTGCAGGGACGCGCGCCGATGCACCCGGGAAGAGGCCCGGGATTGACCAGTCGCAGATTGGGCGACCGCGCAGGCACCACGACTGAAACACTCAGCCAGTTACAACTGCCCTCACACAAACATGCCATAAGTGCACCCGAAGGCGAAGCAAATTCAACGACGGCCTCCGGCAACACCTGGGGAGTTAGTGAAGATGGCGACAGTTTTCGCAACAGCCCGGATATTGCCATGAGCGGCATGGCGTTAGCCGCAAGCGGAGGTGGATCACCGCACAACAACCTGCAACCCTATCTCGTAATGAATTTTATTATTGCGCTTATCGGGCTTTATCCCTCCAGGAGTTAAGGCGAACATGGACTTCAATCAACGGGCAGCACAATCCTGGCTCGGGTTGACCGGGCTCCCGCCAGCCATCCAAACCGTTTGGATTTCATCACAGGGAGCAGACCAATGAGCGAACCATTTTTGGCTGAAATCCGTATGATCGGCTTTAATTTTGCGCCACGTGGATGGGCCTTTTGCAATGGACAAATATTGCCAATCAATCAGAATCAGGCACTCTACTCTCTGCTCGGCACAACCTACGGTGGAGATGGAAGCACATCGTTTGCGCTGCCCGATTTACGCGGCCGCACGCCGATTCATGAATCAACCAGCCATCCCCTGGGTCAGGAAGACGGTACAGAAACACACACCTTAACCGTGCAGGAAATGCCTAACCACACCCACACGGTGCAGGCATCGTCCCAGGTTCCCAATGCAGAGAGTGCGGTTAATAGCGTTTGGGCGCAATCGGCTGTCAATCCGCACTCGACCGGCGCCACCAATACGACATTGTTCAACACCGTACAGTTGGCTGGCGGCGGCCAGGCTCATAACAATATGCAGCCATTTCTGACACTTAATTTTTGCATCGCGTTACAAGGACTATTTCCGTCCAGGAGCTAGCGCAGCAGCCGGGTTAGGTCGTCGACCAATCGGAACTGACAGGAGTCACATCAATTGAAGCCTAGCAAGCGTATGCGCACTGCATCACAGCAGAATTCTCGGCCAGGAGTTTTCTATCCGTCGTTGCTAATGCTACTGGCAATCGCCTCACAGCCGGCCATCGCCGACGGGCCACTGCAACGTATCAGCGATATGGGCGATCTGGGTACCGCCTCAACACATGTTGCACTTAACCCGCAAATCGCACACTACCCGGCCGAAAAGGAACTAATGATTTTCTGGGAGGGAACCGAGGCGCCAGACGCAAACGAACAGCGCCGCATCTACGGCCAACGCATCGATGCCCTGACCGGTCTGGAGCTCGGGGCGAATGACGCTCTTATAGCAGAAGTTTCTGGTCTTGCATCCGTCAACAAAGATGCGACACGACCAGCCGTTGCCTACAACACAACCGACCAGGAGTATCTGCTAACGTTTGTTGGCCAGCCAACGTCAGGCAGTTCAGAAACCGAGGTTTACGGCCAGCGAGTTAATGCCAATACCGGAGTCCGAATCGGCGCCGAGTTTCTGATCAGCGATTGTGGCGACCCGGGTATCACCAGTGCTGATGTCAGCGCATCTATTGGCACCCCACAGCATGTCACCTACAACCCGACTGACAATCAATATCTGGTTGTCTGGCGGTGCGACGACGTCGATGACGACGATATCGTCAATGGCGAGTTCGAGATTTTCGGACGCATAGTCGATCACGATGGCACACTCGCAGGCAGCGGTGATTTTCAAATCAGCCAGACTGCCGGGGCCAATGGCAGTAATACCGAATACGATGCCGAGTCTCCCAAAGTGGCCTACGACAGCACCAACAACCGCTATCTGGTGGTATGGGGCGCTGACAACCCGCTGCTGGGCAATGGCAACCGTGAAATACATGGGCAATGTCTGACCAGTACCGGTGCGGAATTTGGCGCCAATGACTTTCAGTTAAGCGCAACCGCTCATGCTGGCGATCGCGACTCAGCCGTCGCCGACGTGGTTTTTAATCCCGCAACCAACCAGTACCTGGTCGTTTGGGCCGGAGACAACATAAACGACGGCGTCAACGATATCTTTGGCCAGTTGGTTGACGGCAGTTGCACAACCCTTGTCGGCGCCAATTTTCCAATTAGCTCGACCGGCAGCGCATCCGAACCCCGTGTCGCCCACGATTCGACCTTGAACCAGTTTATGGTGAGCTGGCATGCCAGCATAAACGGCGAGGCCGAACTGTATCGGCAGATGCTGGACGGAGCCGCAACCGAAATCGGCACAGACATACGGGTCACTAACCTGGGCCCGGATGGCAATACCGGCTTTGGTCCCGGAGATGCGACACATGGAATCGCCTATGTCGCCGGTTCGGACGGCTGCTACTTCATCACTGTTGCAAGCGACGATCACCAGGGCGACCAGGTGCAGGACGAAGAGGAGATCTTTGCGAAACGTATCGGCAATGAGGCAAGCTGTTCCAGCCTTCAAATGACTGTCACAGAGAACCAGAGCTCCGCGATCAACCTGCGACCGGAGTTGAGCTATTCACTTGCCGCCATTGGAGACAACGACAACAGCTTATTCTTCATAACACCTGACACGGGCGAAATTGTTTTTAACACCGATCCCGATTTTGAAATGCCGGCCGATGCAAATGGCGACAACGTCTACGAAATCGACGTGCTCGTCACCGATGCCAACGGCAACATGGTAACGCTTCGAATCTCGATCACGGTCACCGATGGTCCGGAGTTGTGTAGCGCTCATCTGTTGACTCGCTATGTGAAAGACAGTCAGTGGCACATGTTGCACCTGCCTTGTCAGCCACCAACAAATCCAGCGTTTCAGTTCAGCCAGTTGTTTGTTGATCCATTGGAAGACGACCAATGGGCTGCCTTCTACTACGACGCCAACTCATCGGAACCTGGCTATGTGCCCATTGCCGCCACTGACCCGGTTCCGGATCAGGGCTTCTGGTTCGCCACCCTTGAGCCAGTCACTCTTATGCTGCCGGCCAACAGCACCAGCAGGAACCCAACCGATGTGATCTTTTGTCAATTGGGCCAATGTTTTCTGCAAACGGTACACGAGGAATCCAGCTGGAACATGCTCGGCAGTCCGCTGGACACCAATTTTCGGTACAGCGATATAAAACTGACCAACGAATCTACGCTGTGCCAGGACAATGCACCGTGCTCACTGGACGATGCCACGAGCCAACATCAAATCGATTCCGCACTTTTTGTTTACAACGGCTTCTCTGGTTCGTATCGTCGCTTGTCAGACGATTCGCAGGGCCAGAAAGTTGCCAGGCCATGGGACGGATACTGGCTGAAAATCGAGACCGAGGCCACGATTGATCACCCATGGCAACTCTACCTGCAACGCTATCCCAGCCAATTCATGTTTGTGACGGATAACGCGTATCAGGGAAGTTTCTCCGTGTTTGATCAGAACGGCACGGGCGACGGAATAGTCGGTGCCGACATGATCTGCCAGAGTGAAGCAATGAAAGCGGGCCTGCCAGGTACCTACAAAGCCTACCTGTCAACGGCTGATACCAGTCCCTCGACAACTTTTAGTCAACTGGACACACCTTACATCCGCCCGGATGGTGCCCTGTTCGCCGATGGTTTTGGCGAATTCCTAAGCGGCGATGCTGGAATCGCGTACGGCGTCGACATGGCGACGACGGCAACACTGGCGAGGCTTGAGGTACATACTTTTGCCTGGAGCGCCACTGACAACGCCGATGTCTATCTTAACGGCCTGCATACCTGCAATAGCTGGACGTCAAATAGTATGCACCTGGGCGCAATCGGGGTAGCGACCAATCCGGCAAACTGGGAACACGGGGTCAGTTCTACTCAGGTTTGCAGCTCGGAATATCATCTCTACTGCACACAACAATAAGCGGGCATGGTGGCAGATAATCGCCGGATCAATCTATTGATCAGGAGCACTATAGTAACTATCGCGGAAATGTTCACTGTAGCCCAGTAATTTCGGATATTCGCTTGCAATCCGGTTGACTGGAGAATCAATATTGGCAAGCGTCAATTGCGCCAGAAACGCGTAAAGCGCTGCATCAGTACTGCAAGGTTTTTCGCCGAATAGAAAGGGGCCATCATCGAGCAGAGTATCGACACTGGCCAGCACTTCGCGCGCAATGCGCAGAATATCCTCGGGATTGTGCCTGCCGGTTCCCTGTTTGTATGTGGCTGTTCGCGTCCCCCGCCTGACCAGCGCCGGCACAAACCATTTGAGCGGCGCTGCCATATCTCCGAATAAGGCCGGCTTGACTACCTGCCAGCCGTCGTCGTCTACCCAGCGGAAATACAGCGTACACCAGTACAGTTTTTCCTCCAGGGTTGAGCGCAATAAAAAAGCAATTGCTCGTTGCGAATCACTCAGGTGTTCATCGAGTGAAATATTGTATTTCGACTGCAAATGCTCAATCACGAAAGTACTGTCGCAAACGAGCTCTCCATCATCGATGATAAAGGGCAGCTTTCCCTTTGGCGCCTTGCGCATATTACCCAAACCGGATACGCGCTTATAATCCAGTCCGGCCAGCCGCAGATAAGCATCGATTTTCAGTACAAACGGGCTGGCATCCGGCAACCCCAGTCTGGGGCCAAAACCATGCAGTGTAATCATTTCCCGGTAACCTCTTGTGGCGAAGCCTGAATTTGGTTCAGCGGCGCTGTAAAATTATACCCCCACATGCGCTGCCGGGCAGCCTGCCAGCAGCTTACTGCATGGCCCACACCCATGGTTCGCCGGCTCGCCGGGGCAGCGCTATGGATTGCGACCGGGGAAAACCATGCATCCACCCTGCCCCACCATGTTTTTGCCACGATGCAAACATTCGCCTGCACCGCACTGGCACTGTGGTATCGTCGCAAAAACAAATACTCAGGGCGCATTCGCCAGACCGGACCAATACACACCCGAGTACGGGTTGCGATACCACACATAGGACAACGACCATGCCCAGCTATAAACTAACCTATTTCGATTTCGACGGTGGCCGCGGCGAGCCGATTCGCATTGCTCTGCACGCCGCCGGCATCGAGTTCGAGGATGTGCGCTGGAGCTTTCCGGATTTCGGCGCCAACCGGCAATCGCTGCGCTTTACCGCAGTACCGACCCTTGAAATTGACGGCGAGTCATACTGCCAATCCAATGCGCTGGGCCGCTATGTCGGCAAAATGGCCGGGCTATATCCGGAAGACCCGCTGCAGGCACTGTACTGCGACGAAGTCGTCGGTGCTCTGGAAGACATCAGCCACTATGTGGTGCAGACTTTCGGATTGGAAGGCGATGCGCTGAAAGAGGCGCGCGAAGCGTTGATGAGCGGGCGACTGACGGTCTTTCTGAAGGGTCTTGACGAGCTGCTCACACGCGGCGGTGGCGACTACTTCGCGGACCAACGCCTGACCATTGCCGATCTGAAAATGTATGTACAAATGAAAAGCCTGTCGTCCGGCAACATGGATCACATCCCGGCAGACTTTGCGTCGAATCTGGTGCCGGCGCTGGCCGAACACATGACGCGAGTCGAGCAGCACGACATCGTAAAAGCCTACTACGCGTCGCGAAAGTAGCACAACACTTTGAACCAGGAGCCCAGCCGTGGCTAAAACTGCAGATGCCATTATTATCGGTGCCGGTGTCATTGGCGCTGCCGTCGCATTCGAAATGGCTAAACGTGGCATAAAAACGCTCACGGTGGACCGCAATACGCAGGCCGGTCACGGCTCCACGGCAGGCTCCTGTGCATGCATTCGCATGCACTACTCAACTTTCGATGGCACCGCGTTCGCGTGGGAGGGTTATCACTACTGGCGCGACTGGCAGGAGTATCTGGGCATTGGCGCGGATAAGCCACTGTCGCGGTTTGTTGAAACCGGTTGTCTGGTGATGAAAACCGATGAAAACGGTCATCTCGTCAAGCATATGAAAAATAGCACGCAACTGAACTGCCCGCATGAAGACTGGACAGCCGAGGTCATTGCCGAACGCCTGCCGATCTATAACCTCGAGAGTTTCGCCCCGGCACGCAGTCGCAGCGATCCTGCATTCGGTCAGCCTAACGGTGGTGCTATTCGCGGTGGTGTCTACTGGCCAAACGCCGGCTACGTAACCGACCCGGCGCAATCGGCACAAAATCTGGCCGATGCGGCAAAAGCGCATGGCGCCGAATTTTACCTGGGCACAGAGGTCACGAAAATTCTGACCGACGCCGGCAAAACCAGTGGCGTACGCCTGGCCAGCGGCGAAGAAATTCACGCCCCGGTTGTGATCAACGTAGCCGGTCCGGCCTCATCGAAAATCAATGCAATGGCGGGTGTCCTCGACGACATGACAATCACCACCCGGGCCCTGCGACAGGAGGTAGTACACGTTCCCGCACCCGAGGGCTACGATTTTGAAAAAGATGGCATGATGGTATCCGATGGCGATATCTCACTGTATTGCCGGCCCGAGCACGGCAACCACATCCTGATTGGCAGCGAAGACCCGGCGTGCGATCCACCCGAATGGGTTGACGACGATAGCAACTACAACCGCGACTTCACCGAACAGTGGACCACCCAGGCACTGCGCTACGGCCAGCGCGTGCCGTCGCTGGGTATTCCGCAACAAACGCGCGGGATCGTCGATCTGTACGATGCGTCCACTGACTGGATTCCGATCTATGATCGCTCATCGTTGCCGGGTTTTTATATGGCCTGCGGCAGCAGTGGCAACCAGTATAAGAATGCGCCTATTGCCGGCAAGCTGATGGCGGAGTTGATCGACTATTGCGAATCGGGTAACGATCACGATACCAATCCGCTGCAATTTCAATTGCCATATATCGGCCACCAGGTAGATATAGGTTTCTACTCCCGCAAGCGCCCCATAAATATGGAATCAAGCTTTTCGGTAGTGGGTTGATGTGCCCTGCTATTTCTTTCCAGTACTGAATCCCTGACACAGGGCAGTCGGCACAGCAACGGCGACGAACACACTTGCGCCAAACCTGGCTGCAATATTCCCGCTGTCGAGAACTTTCATCGAGATAAAAAGCCGGATCCGGCTGAACACTCACGCATTGGCGCGACAGTCTCGCACCAGGACGCTGGCATGCGGGAACGCTTGAGATTGCCAGGCCAAGTGTTTATGCTAATTCACGCTAGCGTCTGATCGAGTCTTTCAAATTCGCACACGCCGAAAGGACACCTGGCCGTTTTATCTTGTGAGGGAACCACATGAGCAGTTTATCTGTACCGCGTGAGAACGCCGTGTTTTGCAGCCCATCCCTGCTAACAAGGCTGCTGATAACGCTCACCGCCCTTTGCTCCCCGTTTGCACTGAATGCGATTGAAGCCGCCACCCCGTTGGAGGTTTGGGGGATCAATTCAGGTATTCTGCAGGGATCAAAAACCTGGAAATTTCGCCAGAGCGTTGCCGGTAACGACCTGCAATCGGCCAATGCCGCAGACCCGTCACTCGACGACAGTGACTGGCAAGACATAGATTTGCGCTGGCGCGAGTTCCCGGGACCCGCTGTTGGCAACCATTTTCGCAAACAGTTCACGCTCGACGAAATCGGTGTCACACTCAGCCAGATTAAAGGTATTGAGGTCTCGTTGCAGTATGACGACACCGCAGTGCTGTACCTGAACGGAATAGAAGTGTACCGATCTATTCGCGGCAACCTCGATCCCGACTACAGCCTCTATCCACCAGGCGGTAATATTCCCTATAACGTCGATATCGAATTCGGCGGCTTCGAGAATTTCTATGTCGAGATTCCGAATACCAACGGCACTAATACCTGTGAAACAGATGCCAACTGTGGCCAAAGCCCCTACGATGGCCCGAACCCGCCGGCAATCCCCGTATCGCTGTTGCAGGACGGCATCAACACCTGGGCGGTAACCACCTGGACACGCTCGGTCGGTGGCAGCGGTGACTCAAGCCTCAATCACACTTTTACGCTTCTGATTGACGATGCGCCAGTGACCACCGCACCGGTATATATCAACGAGGTGATGGCATCCAACGACACAGTCTGGGGTGTTGAACTGGATGGCACAGTGGAGTTTCCAGACTGGTTTGAACTCTATAACGATTCCGCCACACCCATAAACCTGCAAGGCTGGACGATCGCCGACAACTCGGCAGCATGGGAATTTCCGGCAGTGACTATTCCCGCGTTCGGCTATCTTGTGGTCGCCGCAAACGATGAAGATCGCAACGACACCACGCCGTTGCAAACCAACTTCAAAATTTCGACCGAAGGCGATAGCCTGCGCCTGACTGACCCGAATGGTTTTATCGCAGATGAATACGCGTCCATTCCTGCGCAGGCGGTCGATGGATCCTGGGGACGGCCGAATGACAACACCACCGAGCTCGACTATCTCGCCGTGCCAACCCCCGGTGCGATGAACTCGGCAGCAGTCATCGGATCCTCACCGACACTGCAACTGTTCACCGATAAAATATACAACCTTGGCGAACCTGTATCAGAGCAGGTAGATGCATTCGACGCCGATGGTGACAGCCTGTCCTATGAGCTGTCGCCAAAGCCGCCGGGCATCGACATTGACGACGAAGGCAAAATCACCGGTACAGCAACCGCCGCAGGCACCTTCGACAGCGTAATTTCAGTTACCGACAGCAACGACAATACCACTACACAGAACGTCAGTTTCATTGTATTGCCTGCGCCATCAAGCTCTCCTGCCCTGGTGCTCAACGAATACAACGCCGTCTCTGAAAGCAGGCAACTATCGGCCGGCAGCAGCATTGGCAATGGCGGCAACTGGTTTGAATTTGTCGTCGTCGAAGACCAGCTCGACCTTCGCGGTATGACAATAACACTCTACGACAATCAGGGTCCCGACGATCAATTTCGGCTGGCCTCTGAGCTCACCTTTGTCAACAATGATCGATTGTCTGCACTGCCGGCTGGATTGATCATCACGATAAGCGAAGAAACCGGCGACGACCTCACCTTCGACAACCTGACAGACTGGCATGTGAATTTTCAGGTCGATGGATCAGCCAACGGCGCATTCATTGTGTCCAGCGGTGGCGACTTCGACTCATCACACGAAGGCCAGGCGGTGCTGATCAAAAATGCGGCGGGCGAAATAGTCGCGCCACTGTCAGGCGAGACTGCAGCCTGGGATGATGCCAACGGCGGTGTGTCCAGCAAAGAGGCAATGACTTTGTGTTTCAACCCGGTAGCTGGATTTACGCTCGACCCGGTGCAGCATTACGCCGATATCGGTACCGCCAGTTCATTCGGCGCTGAAAACATTTGCCCGATCGCGGGCGGGACGACATTCGTGCAGAATCTCGACACACTGCGATTCGGTTCACTACCTGCCACCATAACCACAAGCGCCACCATCCGTAGCGGCAATGACGATGCGGAGGAACGCTCAAACGGCGATATGTACCTCGACAGCAGCGATATCGAACTCACAGAAGACAGTGCGGCCCAAACTGTCGGCTTGCGATTTACCAATCTTGCGGTACCCGCAGGCGCAGTTATAGAGAGCGCCTATATTCAGTTTCAGGTCGATGAGACCAACAGCGGCACGACACAACTTATCATCGCCGCCGAGGCATCTTCCAACGCCGCACCGTTCGTCGATCGAGACAACAACATTTCATCGCGCAGCCGCACCGCAACATCTATTGACTGGACCCCGCCACCCTGGCGCACCACAGGCCAGCGTGGCATCGACCAGCGCACACCGGATTTATCCGCGATCGTGCAGTCGATCGTCAATCGTGGCAACTGGAACAGCGGCCAGGCAATTGCCTTTATCATTAGCGGCAATGGCGAGCGCACCGCAGAATCCTTTGAAGGCGAGCCGGCGGCGGCCGCCACGCTGACAATCGAGTACTCCACCGACGGCAACCTGGCTCCACAGCCACAAATACAAGCTATGCCCGCCAACGGCGATTTTCCGCTCACCGTGTCGTTTACCACGAATGGCACAAGTGATGATGGCACCATTACAAGGTATGACTGGGACTTTGGCGACGGCGCAACCCTGCCGGATGCCGCCAACGCGACCAGCTACGTCTACACTCGTGCCGGCAACTATAGTGCACGGGTTACCGTAACCGACGATGGCGGCAAGAGCAGCACCACTGATATTCAAATCAGCGTTACAGACCCGAACCCGCCACTGAACGTGACTGCCTCCATTTCCAGCGGCAGTGACGATGCAGAAGAGCGCGACGGCGGCGACATGTACCTCGAC
>CAKZSB010000222.1 GCA_937920585.1 uncultured Granulosicoccaceae bacterium
CCAACTGGATTATCTGCCTCCACTACCTCATTTAATTCGGTTTTAAAAAAAGGCAGATCGGTGGCGCGTGGCAGGCAGTAATCCATCAGGCTGGCACTTAATACCTGGCCATTGGTGTTGTCATAGACGACATTTTCAAAACCGGCCTGTCCCAGGCCCTGAGTGATGCCGCCGTGCAGTTGGCCATCGACGATCATTGGATTAACCGCGCGGCCGACGTCTGCTACGATCACATGATTGGCAATGATCACCTGTCCGGTATCCGGATCCACCTCGACCTCGCAAATCTGGCAGCCGTTCTGGTGCACGTCGCCCGCGCTTTTGAATTCATCCTCTGCGGCCAATGACTGGCCGCGATCCTGCAATCGCGAGGCAATTTCAAACAAGTGCAGATGTCTGTCTGTGCCAACGATTGTGAAGCGTCCGTTGTTGTATTCAATATCTGCCGCGGCAGTCTCCAGCAGGTCGCTGGCATGCTCAGTGGCGCTCTTTAGCAATGTGTCTGCACATCTTATGATCGCACTGCCGCCGAGTCGGGCGCTGCGCGATCCGGCCGATCCTGCGCCGAGCGGAATTTTGTCAGTGTTGCCAAAAAAGATATGGATATCATCAAACGCCAGCTGCAATGCGTCGGCCGCTATCTGGGCAAACATCGTCTTGTGACCCATACCAAAATCCTGAGTGCCAACGCCAAAACTAACTTGTCCGTCCGGGTCGACCAGGACATTCGCGTATTCGTTTGGCGATGCACCATCGTTCTCGATATACAGACCGAGTCCGATGCCGCGCCAGCGACCGGCTGCGGCGGATTGACGGCGGCGTTGTTCGAAGTTTGTGTGATCGACCAACAGCAGTGCGCGTTCGAGATTCTGTGCGAATTCACCCGAGGTGTAGGTTGAGCCAGTCGGTGTAGTCCACGGCAGTTGTTGTGGCTGGATCAGGTTTTGTCGCCGCAGTGAAACAGGATCTTTGTGCAGTACCTGTGCTGCTCTGTCGATCAATCGTTCTATTAAATAATTGGATTCCAGCCGCCCGATTCCTCGATAGGCTGCCTGCGGTGTGGTGTTGCTAAATGCGCCTTGCATGCGTACATGACTGGTGGCGAATTGATAGACGCCGCCGTTGGTCGGGGGGAAGAAGCTTGCCATCACGGCTGCATTGCGGCCCAGCAGGTATGCACCGTGCCGCCAGTGCATGGTGCTGCGCAGCGCCAGAAAATTTCCCTCTGCATCGAGGGCCAGCTCGCCATGCAGGGATTGGTCGCGAGACTGTGCATCGCTGACAAAACTCTCGCTGCGGCTGGCTGTCCAGCGTACCGGATGACCCAGCATTCTGGCCGCCAGCAGTACCAGCAGATATTCCGGGTAAACGGAGTTGCGGGCGCCAAAACCGCCGCCCATATCAGGTACCGTCACATGAATATGGTCCGCTTCAACACCGAGCACCATAGCTAGTCCGTTTTTCAGCCCGTGTGCAGACTGTGCACCAGCGTTGAGGTAAAAACGGCCATCGTGGAATCGGCCAAGTGCGCTGCGTGGCTCCATAAACACCGGTGCGATACGATTGATATCAACCGTTAACTGCACGTGGTGGGTGGCCGCTGCAAACGCCTGGTCAGTTGTTTCCGGATCACCGCGCTCTATGTTCAGGCTGCGGTTGTTCGGGGCATCGGGCCAGAGTGGTTTGGCGCTGTCTGCGATGTTGCTGTGGTAGTCGATCAGTGCCGGCAGCGACTTGTACGCTACATCGATCAACTCCGCCGCTTGTTCGGCGATACGATGGGAGTCGGCGACGACAAATGCAATCGCCTCGCCAACAAACCGGACTGTATCAATGGCCAGCACGGGCATGGAGGCATCTGGCAGAGTGTTGCCATCGATGTTGCGGATATCCCACGGCGGTGTGCCGGTGAGCGATGGAATCGGGCCGGTCGTAAGTGGTTCGATGTCGCGCGCGGTAAATACCGCCTGTACACCTGTCAGCTGCTGAGCGGCGGTGCAATCGATCGACAGAATTTTTGCATGGGCGTGCGGCGAACGCAAGGTCACACCGGACAGGCAAGTGCTGCAATCGATGTCATCGGTATACTGGCCGTTGCCGCGTAACAAACGCTCGTCCTCCACGCGCAGCAGAGCCTGGCCGATCAGTGGTTTGCGCAACTGGTTCACGCCGGTGTTCCTCTTTGGATTGCAGCCAGTTTAGCGCACTGAGCGCAGGTGTTGTCAGTCTTCAGAATCGGGGAGTTTTGCGTAGATGCCCGTTAGTAACGGATGTATGAACTTCCTGGCGTAGACGGGGGTAATCTGATCTGACTCGCAGATGCAGTTGGCTATCGATGTTTAAGTGAAGTGTCTGAAAGTAATGAAGTCTATGCAACATGAGCAATCAGATCCACCAGGGCACAGTGGATCACTCAATTTCGTCGACCAGCGACACACAACACTGCATTCCGCTTTAGAGGTCGCGCTGATCGCGCGACCCCATTGCTACTACCAGGCCCATGTCTCTACTGGCGATTGGGCGTACGTGGAGTCTGCACTGACCCCTGTCGCTACTACTGTTGGGGCGTTGATTCCGCCGCACAAAGCGCAAGAATCGCGCACGAACGCTGCTCATCCAGAGATCCGGAAACACCGACGTCTGGCGTGCTATCGTCCGAAAATTCGAAGGTGAAAATTTCGAATGGCGTTGACGAGTTCGCAAATCCAAAGATGATGATTCGCGATCCATCCTGGCTGTTCTGCTGGCAACCAGTCGGTGTGAAATTTGGCGTCTCGAAAATAACGGTATTGTCGACCTGAGCCCACGGCCCCAGCGCTTCGATCTGTGCGGTGAACTGGCATTCACAATGGTCGCCTGTGCCGTTGTTGTTGACATCACCCTGGCCCGCGTTGGGGTAGGCGGGGCAGTTGTCGGAGCCGTCGGCAATGCCATCACTATCCGTATCGTTGAAGTTGTCGCAAACGTTTCCGATGCCGTCGTTGTCGGCGTCGGCCTGATCACCATTGCTATTGAAGGGGCAGTTGTCGGTGTCATTGTTAACGCCGTCGCCATCGCGGTCGTCGTCGCAAACATCGCCAAAGCCGTCGCCATCCTGATTAGCCTGGTCAGCGTTTGAGATAGCCGGGCAATTATCGATGCTATCGATTACACCATCGCTATCAGTATCGGTGTCGTTTGAGTTGTCGCAGACATCACCAATCCCGTCGTTGTCGGCATCGGCCTGGTTGCCGTTGCTGTTGAACGGGCAGTTGTCGGTGTCATTATTTACACCGTCACCATCGCGATCATCGTCGCAAACGTCACCGAAGGCATCGCCATCCTGATTAGCCTGGTCAGCGTTTGAGATAGCCGGGCAATTATCGATGCTGTCAACTACGCCATCGCTGTCGGTATCGGTGTCGTTTGAGTTGTCGCAGACATC
>CAKZSB010000223.1 GCA_937920585.1 uncultured Granulosicoccaceae bacterium
CAACGGGTATTGGCTCGGCACTGAGCGGCAGTGGTGGTCCACTGGTACTGATCCCCGTTCTCTCCTGGCTGCGCTGGCCGATGCTGGCCGCGATTGGCCAGGGCCAGTTGATACAAATTCCGATCTCGGTACTGGCGACTGCAACCAACTGGCACTACGGACAACTCAGCGTCCCACTGGGGCTGTGCATCGCGGTATGCGCTAGCGCCGGTGTGATGCTGGGGGCAAAAATCGCCCACAACCTGCCCGCCAGTCTTTTGCGGCGAGCGGTTGTCACAGCGCTGGTCCTGGTTGCCAGTTGGATGATGCTGCAGGCGCTGTGGGGGATTACCGGCTAGCCCCGGGATTGTCCGTGGCGTCGCACTTGGTTACGCTGCGCGAGTCGCCTCGACACCCCGGCACCCGGGCACGAGCCGAACGAAGAAAAACTCAACGCTAATAACTTCAAGCTTTCATCGAATGCTGACACGAACAAACAACGGCTCACTGGCAGCAGCCAGCACAATTCGCCTGCAATGCGTGTTTGCGCTGCGACTGCTTGCCGGCCTGTTGCTGCTGATCGCGTGTGCGACTCAGGTCGCTGTCGCAGATGACGTAACGACATCCGCTGCGGCCGATCGACTGCAGCGGCTTGCCGAAATTACAAAGAATCTGGCCAGCTTGCGAAGCCAGCGCAACCAATTGCAATCGACGATCACCAGCAGCGATCCCGAGAAGTTCGTCGATGAACGAGCCGAGCTTAAAACCCTCGCCGATGACATTCGCAATCTGCAGACAACGTTCGAAGTCGTCGCACTGGATGGCATCGATACCAGCGTGATGCAACCTGTTGTCAACGGGCCGTTTAACTGGCAGCAGGAACTGGCAGACATCGCCTCACCAGTGTTCGACTCGCTGCGATCGCTGACTAAACGACCGCGGCAGATGTCGAATCTTCGTGAATCGATAGAGCTGGCTGACCGGCGCATCCTGGTTGCCGAGCGCGCTCTGGATACTTTGCAAACGCTGCCCGGAGAACAGGCAACCGCCAACACGCTGGATAATCTGCAGCAATTGCAGGAGGACTGGCTGGAAAACCTCAGCCGCCTGCAGAGTGCGCGGCTGTCACTGCAAACCCAGCTCGACAACCTGCAGGCAGATGATCATTCATCGACGATCACCTACTGGCGCAATCTTAAGTCATTTCTGAGCGGCCGCGGCCTGACCATACTGCTGGCAGTAGTCAACGGCCTGATCGCCTGGGCAATTCTCAAATTGTTGTGGTGGATCTACACCACCCGGCTGACCAGCAAACAGCAGCGCCGCCGCACGACATGGTTTCGGCTCGCCTCCTACGGTTATCAACTGTTCATTGTGGTTATCGTGGTACTGACAGCGATTGTGACCATCTATGTTCGCGAGGATCTGCTGCTGCTCGCATTCGCCGCGTTGCTGCTGCTAGGCAGCGCGCTGAGCTTTCGATCGATGCTGCCAAACTATATCGATGAAGTGCGCCTGCTGCTGGGTGTAGGGCCGCTTCGCGAAGAGGAACTGGTGCAGTACAACGGCTTGCCGTGGCAGGTGATGTCGCTGAACATCGATACCATTCTGCGCAACCCGGCACTGGATGGCGTGCTGCGCATCCCGGTGGAAAAGGCCTGTCAGCTGCAGTCGCGCCCGGTGCGCGAACCGCGCTGGTTTCCGAGCCAGACAGGCGATTATATTTTTCTCGCCGACGGCACCTTTGCGCGCGTCGTCAGCCAGACTCAGGAGTCGGTCGAACTGGCCATTCGCGGTGGCATGAAACACATCGTTCCGACCGATCAGTACTACCAGATGCCGATTACCAATCTCTCTGCGGGCGATCAATATGGGATCGCCCTGACTTTCGGCCTCGACTACAGCCTGCAGGCCGAATCGTTAAACGATGTACCGACATTGCTCCAACAATGCCTGCGCGACCATCTGGCCAGCAAGGGGCTGGCCGATGATCTGAGCGACCTGATGGTCGAATTATCGACAGCCAACAGTTCATCGCTGGACTACCTGATCTACGCCACTATCAAAAGCACGCGCGCGGCCGACTACTACCGCTACGAGCGTGCACTGACGCAGGGCTGTATCGCCGCCTGCAATCGCCACGGCTGGTCGATCCCCTATCCACAACTGAATATTCACGGGCTTTCCAAAGCCGTGTAACGTAACCGCAGCGCGCATCGGGTCTTGCGCATGCCGTGACTGGAAAAACGTCGCCCACCGATTCGTGCCAAAGTAGGTGCAATGAATTTCCACAGGAGAAATCGATGGCAAGTCTGATCGCGCCGCACGGCAGCGAACAACTTAATCCACTGTTTGTAGCCGACGACAACACGCGCGCGCAACTCATTCAAGAGGCCGCATCGCTGCCTTCGATCGCGATCAGTTCTGCCGCAGCGGGCAATGCGGTCATGCTGGGCGGTGGCTATTTCAACCCGCTGACAGGCTTCATGAACAAAGCCGATGCATTGTCTGTAGGTGCCAGTTTACAAACCACTGCAGGGCTGTTCTGGCCGACACCGGTGCTCAATCTGGTTGCCAATACCGGTGATGTCAGCGTCGGCGCTCGCATCGCCCTGCTCGATCCCAACGTAGACGGCCAGCCCGTGCTTGCGATCCAGCAGGTCGATGCCATCGAGACACTCTCCGCGGCTGAACTCGAAACACTCACACAGCAGGTGTTTGGTACCACCGACGCCAAACATCCCGGTGTTGCCGAATTCACAGCACAAGGCAACACGCTGATTTCCGGCCCGATTCAGGTACTCAACTACAGCTACTTCGAATCGGACTTCCCCGATACCTTTCGCACCGCCGTCGATATTCGCAACGAGATCTCCACGCGTGGCTGGAAACGCATCGTCGCGTTTCAAACCCGCAACCCGATGCACCGCGCGCACGAGGAGCTGTGCCACATGGCAATGGATCGACTCAACGCCGATGGCCTGGTGATTCACATGCTGCTGGGTAAACTGAAACCCGGAGACATTCCGGCACCGGTTCGCGATGCATCGATCCGCAAAATGATCGAGCTGTATTTTCCGGAAAACTCGGCCCTGATCACGGGCTATGGCTTCGACATGCTCTACGCCGGACCGCGCGAGGCATTGCTGCATGCGGTGTTCCGTCAGAACATGGGGGCGACGCATTTTATCGTCGGCCGCGATCACGCCGGTGTCGGCGACTATTACGAGCCGTTTGAAGCGCAGGAAATATTCGATCAGGTACCCGCGGGCGGCTTGAAAATAGAACTGTTTAAAGCCGACCACACCGCATATTCGAAAAAGCTCAACAAAGTGGTGATGATGCGTGAAGCACCAGACCATACAAAGGAAGACTTTGTTTTACTGTCCGGCACCGCAGTACGCGAAATGCTCGGCAAAGGCATAGCACCGCCACCGGAATTCTCACGTCCCGAAGTGGCGAAAATTCTG
This sequence comes from uncultured Granulosicoccaceae bacterium, assembly GCA_937920585.1. Classification (GTDB taxonomy): domain Bacteria; phylum Pseudomonadota; class Gammaproteobacteria; order Granulosicoccales; family Granulosicoccaceae; genus CAKZSB01. The sequence goes on from CAKZSB010000223.1 coordinate 3,450, forward strand.
ATGGATCATTATCAGAACGAAGCCTGACTGGAAGTCAACAGCCGGTTTGCAAAGCGCAAACCGGTGATGTCAAAGGTCAGTATATTTGGCCGATGTACCGCGGGCACGCTCGACCGGATATTTCAATCCGTTGGCGGCTATTTTTTCCGCCGCTGCGGTTTGCAGGTCGATGCCGGCGCGCTCGGCGACGAGCAGCAGGTACAATAGAACATCGGCACACTCCTCGCGCATTCTTTGCTGCATGCGCTTGTCACGGGTTGCCAGCTCTTCGAATACCGCCTCCGGTTTCCACTGAGTCAACTCAAGCAGCTCACCGGCCTCAAGATGCAATGACAGAATCAGATCCTTTAACGAATGAAACTGTCGCCAGTCACGCGCGTCGCGAAATTCGAGCAACTGTTGTGTCAGCGCTTCAAGACTGGGCCGTTCATCACTCACGCGAATCTGCTTCCTGTAGCCACCCTGCCTGCTGGCGAACTTGCTGCCAGTAAGCATCGGTAGCGTTTCCGCAGTTCGTTTTCAATCAAAATCAAAACTTGTATCTCCATGCAGATCGCTCAACTCTCCGATAGCCACATTTCTTTATCTCATCCGCAGCGAATGGATGACCTGAAAGCAACGATCGACGGTATCAATGTCGAAAAACCCGACCTCGTGATCCACACCGGCGACATCGCTCACGAGGGTCTTGTCGAGGAATATAACATTGCGCGCGAGTTACTGGCTGAACTACAGGCGCCATTGCTGCCACTGGTGGGAAACAAAGACAATCGCAGCCGCATGATCAACGCATTTGCCACCAACGAATACATT
>CAKZSB010000224.1 GCA_937920585.1 uncultured Granulosicoccaceae bacterium
GCGAGCCCGCGACCGGCGAATATCTCCGCCATGAGTGTGGTGATGATCGGACCACGTGCGCCTGCGGACAGGCCAAAGGTAACGACGTAGATTCCAACGACCAACCAGTTCGGAAACCACTGCAACAATGCCAGTGCACCGATACCGATAAAACTCAATACGTAACTGCAGGTGGATACAATGTGGCGCGGCCAGTAGTCAGCGGCCAGGCCAGTCAGTGTCATGCCGGCGAAACTCAACATGCCGACGACGCCGAATGCGAGCGCTGCCTCCACTTCGCTGAAACCGCGATCGACGAGGTAGGCAACGCTTTGCAGGCTGATACCAAATATGCCTATTGCGGTGAAGGCGAAGATAAAAAAGAAACCCCAGAATGCTCTGGTACGAAGGGCTTCTCGCAGGTTAAGTCCACCGGTTACTTTGCCACCGCGGGCCTTGCGCGGATTATCTGTCGCGCCTTCGGTAATGCGTTGCCACGGCATGACTAACACCAGCAACAACAATGCGGCGAACATCCAGCCGGATAATCCGTAGGCGGATGCCCAGCCGAATCGATCGATGGCCAGTTGCGCGGCGGGCACCATCATCAGTGCACCGAGACCCTGCGCGGCATAGGCAACTGACAGCGCGGATGCGAGGCGTTTATCGAACCAGCGGCTGACCAGGCTTTGCATCGGTACGATGCCGACCATGGCAGCGCCAACGCCGCCAAGCAGGCCAATGCACAAATAGAATTGCCACAGCGTGGTGAGGTGACCTGCGGTGATATATGCGGCGGTTAACAGCACCACACCGCTGGTGTAGCTGGCTCTGGCCCCAAAACGATCAAACGCCAGGCCGGACACCAGTGATCCCAGGCCGAGACACACCATATAAATTGAATAGACGGATGTGACCTGTGCTCGCTCCCAGCCAAACTCGCTGCTAAGTGGCAACAGGAAAACGCCGAACGTCTCGCCCATACCACGACTCAAGGCGGTCGCCAGCACGCAGAATGTCAGCACCATCAACGCGGCGACGACGCCACCCCCGACCGGCGCGGGCAGATGGCCACGGTCGCCTGCCGAGGCAGAATGCCTGGTTGGCACTACTCGAAAATCGCTTCAGGCAACAGCGCGCTGACGATAACGTTGGGCAGGTCAACCGCATTGCTGATGCGCAGATCAACGGCGACCGAACAGATCACGTAGGCTTGTTCGCGGCTGTAGCCGCGCTCCATCAGCAATTGAATCATTTCACGTACGGCGTTGCGTGCGGCAAGCGTAAGATCTTCGCCACGCTGTGTGCCATCGGGCTCGATAGGCAGACCCATGGTGGAAATAAAGTTGCGCGGCGCAGCCCACTCGGGCGATATAAAGTAGTCGCTGTGGATCACACGCGGAAAACGGATATTGTTTTTTGCGGCCAGTTGCGTATGGATGGTGAACCGCACGTCAATGGTGGCGCCCATTTCTATTGCGGTGATGCAGCACTCCGAATCGCCCTGGGCAAAATGCGCATCACCGGCGGAGAACAACGCACCTTCAACGCTGACGGGTATCTGCAATCTGGAACCTTTTGTTAGCTGCTTTATGTCCATGTTGCCACCATTTTCTCTGGGCGGCAGGGTACGCAGCGCTGTTTGTGCTATCGGGCTTGTGGCGGGAACGGCGTTCTCGCTGGTGGGCGGAGGCGCTATGCCACCGCGAGCGGCAAGATCGGCCTCGCGCGCGCTCCAGGCCTTTAGCTGCTGATGTGACGGTGCGAGCCCGGCGGTGCCGACAAAGGAGCTGTCTGGAATGCGCACGCCGGGGATTTGCTCCGAACGCGCAAAGCCGTCGTCCGCGACGTGCCAGTGCGCAAGCCAGGGGCCGGTAATCTCGTCGCGCAACAATCCGCTGCCGGGGATGATGCGCGTCCAACCATAGGGCTGGGCGACGATATCGACAAATTCGATTTCCAGCAGATCGCCCGGCTGCGCACCCGCCACCGACACGGGTCCGGTCAGCGGATGGGCAACATTGGCATCCAACGATTGCAGCTCCTCGACGACCATACCGGGTTTGACCTGACCATCGGCGGCATCGCGCAGCTCCATGCGAATCAGCTCACCGGGCTCAACGCTCGCCACCGGGCTGATATCCGGGTGCCAGCGGTTGTGACCGGTTTGCGGTTCATCACGCAAGCGTCCCTGACGGTTGATGGTTATCTGCTGCACATTGGCTCCTGATGCGAAACCATCCACTCGGGTTTCTTTTGTTATAAGCTCAACCGGCACACAGGAGGCCGGTCGTTGATTTTATGGCAAGATGATCCCCCGAGTCGGCACTCATCGTCCAGTGCCATCGACCTTATTTTTAGAATCAACTGTCAACGCTTGCCGGTAGACCACGCCAACGCACTCGCCACGGCGATTCTTGCCCTGGCACCCTGGCTTACCGAAACCCCCTATGCGGCGGTGCAACCTATTCACGTGGCCGGCTCGCAAAATGGCTGGGAACGCCCGCTGGATGGCGGCAGCGATGATCTGCTGCTATCAAAGCGTACAAGGCTGACCATAAGACTGGCCAGCGAGCAAAGCCCACGCTTGCGCGATGCGCTGTGTGGCCAGACAATCGCAATAGCAGGTAATGAGCTGATGATCGAGTCCGCACGCGAGCGCTCGCTACAGGCTTTTAGCACACTGCTGGCGCGCAACGTCTGTTATCACGCGCTCCGCGATCACAGCGATGAGCAACAGTTCTCCGATGCCGTGGTGGAGAACTGTAACGCACTGGGGTTTCAACCCACCAAGCTGCTGTGTGGTCTGCAGCAGCAACTGGCAGGTTCGCGGCGGAAAGTTCTCACTCGCAGCGTGTTGCTGGCAGAAGTCCCGCCAATCCACTCTCTGCAACTTCAGCAACACGGACTTGGCGACGAGCGACTGATGGGCTTTGGCATGCTGATCCCGAACAAGGACATCGCCGCGGTCAATGCGGATTCTGCCGAGCGCTAACAGCTGGGTTGTGGCAGATCAACAAACGCACTATTGCACGAATTCGTCCGGGTCGAAGCCGGCGCGCTCGAAGTATTCTCTGGCCCGTGCGGCATCGCGCTCAACGAGCTGGCCATCGTTGAAGATCATACCCAACGTAGACCACGAGCCAGCAAGACCTTCTGCGCCAGCCCGCTCGAGCAACGTTACCGCCTGCTCCACATCGGCGCTGACGCCCTCGCCATACAAATACATCACGCCGAGTGAGTGACACGCGAGCCCCATGCCCTGATCGGCGGCAGCCTGCATCATGGCGACGGCATCATCGACGCGTGGCACCACGCCAAGCCCGTTCTGCGCCATGACAGCGCAACGATAGAGTGCGTCAGCGGATCCTGCTTCGGCCAGCGGCTGCAGCAGCTGCCAGGCGCGCCTGAACTCACGCGATTCAAACGCAGCGATGCCGCTGCCAAGCTGCATGGCCTGTTCGTCGGCCGCGCGGTCGTCGTTGGGGGTGTCGCTCATAGCGCCTCAGTGGGTAGCGGTAGCTGGCCGCAGCGCCGTGCAGCATTCACGGATTTGTGCGACAGTTAGCCAATGAGCAATAGTATAAAAATATGTCCGACCAATGCATTGCCGCGCGGTGAAATGCGCTGCCAGCGCCTTGCCGATCGAAACGTGCTGGTGGCCCACACTGACGCCGGCTATCTGGTGGCAGATGAAATGTGCACCCATGAGGATGCTCGCCTGTGCGACGGCAATCTCAACGGCACGCTGGTGAAGTGCCCGCTGCATGGCAGCCGCTTCGACCTGCTGACCGGCCGAGTGCTCGACGACCCGGCCGAAGACGATTTGACGATCTATCCCGTTACAATCATCGACGACCATGTCTGCATCAGCATTGCGGCGGATCAGGAATGAGCAGCGAAACCGGTATCCCGCCCGTCGCCGATGACGCACTGATGCGCTCGGTTATCCAACGCGTGGCAACCGGGCCGGAACTGAGTAAGAACATATCCCTTGAAGAGGCGCGCGCCGTGATGTGCGCGATTCTCGAAGGCAGCGCAGATCCCGTGCAGGCCGCGGTATTTCTCATCGGCCTGCGCATGAAACGTGAAACCCATGACGAGATGAAGGGCATTCTCGACGCCATTCTGGAAAATCTCAGTCGCGCCGAGGCCGCCGTTGACGAGGTGGTGGTGATGGCCGATCCCTACAACGGTTTCAATCGCACCTTGCAGGCCTCGCTGGGTATCCTGCCCGTCCTCGCGGCCTGCGGTGTAGCGGCCTACTCCACCGGTGTAGAGGCAGTTGGGCCCAAATACGGTGTAACCCACCACACGACTTTGCGCGCGCTCGGTGCCAACCCGCTGATGGATTCGCAAAGCGTTGCCCGCAGGCTTGAAGATGCCAGTATCGGCTGGGGTTATCTGGATCAGGCAACGGTTTGCGCACCACTACACAACCTGAACGGGCTGCGCGACAAAATCGTGAAAAGACCGGTATTGAGTACCCTCGAGGTCCTGATCAATCCGGTTACCGCCAGTGGCCGCACACATCTGGTGACCGGATTCGTACACAAGCCGTATCCGCCCATCTACTCCATGCTGGCAAGGCACATCGGCTTTGACTCTACGCTGCTGGTCCGCGGTACCGAAGGCGGCGTAGTGCCGTCGTTTCGAAGTCGCGGGCGGATT
>CAKZSB010000225.1 GCA_937920585.1 uncultured Granulosicoccaceae bacterium
GATGTTTTCGGTAGTGAACGATTGCTATACGGCAGTGACTGGCCAGTATGTCTGCTCGCCGCACCTTACGACAGGGTGAAAAAGGCATTGGAAGAAAATCTCGCTGCACTCGATACCGCATCGCGGGAGAGAATTATGGGCGGCAATGCCATCGACGTTTACCGGCTACCCGTGTAACAGTAACGGGTTGTTTGTTGTGGAAGAGATGCTTTTTCATTCCTGAGGGTGGTTTTTGCTTTGGAATTCAGGATTTTTACATTAGTTCGCGCAGCGTGGCTGTGCTCCCACGAACGACGTGCTCGTGGGAAGAAGCCCCTGGCTCCTGAACACGTTAGAGCAGGTGTTGTACAAGCACCGCTCACACTTGTTCGCGCAGCGTGGCTGTCCTCCCACGAGCGGCTCGCGTGTTCTGAGCGAAGATCCTTCGGCGCCTGAACAAGCGTGCGTAGAACGGCATCAAACACTCAGCCAGGATTCGCCTCGATATCCTTCCACGTCTCGCGCATCCACTCAACACAGGCAATCGCCTGCTCGAACAACGAGTAGCGGCAGTGCTCGCCGTAGTCGGTGTTGGGAATAAACTCGGTTGAAATCTGGCCCAGCTTGGCGCTTTTATCTGTACTGCGATACCTCATCATCTGGCGGATACCCTCCTTCCAGGGCTCGAGTGCCGCTTCACTCCACGGATGTTGGTATTCATCGGCCATGGGTTCTTTGAATGGATACTGAATGCCGCGCCCGATACTGCCATCAGGGTGTTTTGCCGCGGGGTTGCGAGGATTAGCGGGTATAGCCGACCGGGCGTGGCAGTGGCGTACCCAGCCGGACTCTATCCACTGTGAGATCACGTTGCCGGGGCTGAACGGGTCGAGCACGAGTTCACCACGGGTGATCTGCTCGTCTGTTGCGAATATTTTCTGTTCGTCCGGGTTGTCCATCTTGAAAATCACGTGGCTGTGATCGAGTGTCATGTTGAATTCGCAGCCTTGCGCTTCTATTAAATGCGCAATTCTCGCGATGCGGGCGAAGTCTTCCGACCACATGTTCACATGTACTTCAAAACAGGGCGCGCAACCGTAGCGCTCGCCCAGTTCAGCGGCGCTCAAACAGGTCTGCACCAGTTCTTCATCGCTGACCACACGGCCTGCCGAATTGTGCAATTTGATCTGCGTGTTGTGCACCACCGAGCCAAGTTGTTGCCCCAGCTTCAGGTTCTTTTCCAGCAGTGCTTCATCGGCACCGATGGTGTAGAACCATCCACCCGCCCTGATCGGCAAGCCGTATTTTTCGCTGGCGCGCCGGAAGTCATCAACTTCATGCGGGTCGGGCGTCTTGTCGACATAATCGAAAATTCCCGCCTCGCGTACCATTGCAAAACGGGTGTCAATATCCGGCATAGGATCGCTGTGTGCGTGCTTGATGCCATTGGTTTGTATGCCGAACAACAGCGAGTCGCTCAAGTCTTTTCCTTGCATTGCATTCGTCAGTGTAAAAAATGTGCCGGTATCACCTGATCCTGGAGCGGATCAGGCGATTTAACCGTCGGTGCTATGTGGTTGCGCCGAGCGCCTGGTCGATGTCGGCGATGATATCGTCGATGTGTTCGATACCGATTGACAGCCGCACGAGATCTTCACTCACACCCGATGATGCCAGTTCTTCAGGCGACAACTGGCGGTGTGTGGTAGTAGCCGGGTGACAGGCGAGAGACTTGGCATCGCCGATGTTTACCAGCCGTGTGACCAGTTGCAGCGCATCGATAAACTTCGCGCCGGCCTCGCGGCCGCCTTTTACGCCAAAGCTCATAACCCCCGATGCGCGGCCGCCCATGTATTTTTGCGCCAGCGCGTGGTGCGGGTTGTCTTCGAGGCCGGCGTAATTGACCCATGCCACGCGGGAATCCTGGTTCAGATGCTTTGCAACGGCGAGTGTGCTCTCGCAGATTCGATCCATTCGCAATGGCAGTGTTTCAAGCCCCTGCATCGCCAGGAAGGAAGTCATCGGTGCCAGTGCCGCACCCATATTACGCAGCGGCACCACGCGCGCGCGCAGGATGAACGGCGGCAGGCCGGTCTCGGTATAGACCACACCGTGATACGACACATCGGGCTCGTTGAATCGCTTGAAACGGGTCTTGTGTGCCGCCCAGTCAAAGTTGTTTGAATCGATGATCATGCCGCCGATGATCGTGCCGTGGCCGCTGATGTATTTAGTCAGCGATTCCACCACGATGTCGGCACCCCATTCGATCGGCCGCAATAAATAAGGCGATGCAACGGTGTTGTCGACGATCAGTGGTATACCGGCCGCATGGGCGATTTCGGCGACGCGTTGAATGTCCACCACGTTGCCAGCCGGATTGCCGATCGATTCGCAATACACGGCCTTGGTGTTTTCATCGACCAGGGCGGTGATGTTTTCGGGTTTTTCCGGATCAATGAATCGAGTATTGATGCCCATCTGTGGCAGTGTGTGTGCCAGCAGGTTATAGGTGCCACCATAGAGTGTAGAGGTACTGATGATGTTGTCACCGGCCTCGGCCAGTGTGAGTATGGCGTAGGTGGTGGCCGCCTGGCCGGAAGATACGGCCAGCGCGGCAGCGCCGCCTTCCATATCCGCCAGGCGCTGTTCCAGCACGTCGTTGGTCGGGTTCATGATGCGCGAGTAAATATTGCCGAGCACCTTCAGATCGAAGAGATCTGCCCCGTGCTGGGTATCGTCGAATGCGAAAGCGGCAGTGTGATAGATCGGCACCGCCACTGCTTTAGTCGTTGGATCGGGCGAGTAGCCGGAGTGAACCGCTTTGGTTTCTAGTTTCATCGGTGCATATCCCTGAAAAGAGTGACGGTACCGGCAGCGCCTGTCGCCGCGGTATGTGGTCACTATACAATGAAAGGCCGGCATCTCCACCCCCCGGATGCCTCGGTGGTTGCCGGCAAGCTAAGGAATCCGATATCCAAAACGCGGGTCTGCGGTGTCGGCGATACATCCTGATACAGATTGTGCGCGTCTATCTGCCAATAATCAGTCCATCAGATTGATGAATGCAGATTAACAAGGGAGTGCAGATCAATGTCACAGGGGAATACAGCGGTGGTTGGGCCATGCGGTTTGCTGTTGGCGTGCACAATAGTGTCGCCCGTGTTTGCCGATGAGGAGCCTACAGAATTACAGGTGATCACCGTTGAGCAAAACACACAGACCGAGGCTTCACTTCCATTGGGCACGGGTATCAGCGGCGGCACACTGGCCACGACACCGGGCTCGGGCGGTGATCCGTTGCGTGCGCTGCAAATGATGCCGGGCCTGGTGTTCACTGATGATGGCAGTATTGAGCCTGCAGTACGAGGATCAGGCCCTGACGCTAACTATTTTCAGGTCGATACGGTACCAACGGACTATCTGTTTCACTTTGGCGGGGCGATCAGTGTTTTCAACGCGGAGCTGGTTAAGTCATTCGAGATCTACCCTTCGGCCTACGGACCGGAATTTACCGGTGTAACCGGAGGTGTTTTCGATGTTGAACTGCGCGATCCGCAGACCGATCGATTTCATACCACCATCGATATCAGTTTTTTGCAGGCAGGTTTTCTTGTCGAGGGACCAGTGTCGGACAGGCAGTCGTTTTATATCGCCGCCAGACGCAGCTATCTGGATTTATTCGTCGATGAGCAGCTGGAAGATGACGACGACGGTATCGAAATTGTGGAATTTCCCAACTACAGCGACTATCAGGCTAAGTACGTATGGCAGTTATCGGCTAAATCGATATTGCGATTCTCGGCCAATGGTGCAACGGATGACCTGGAGCTGAACGTCGCTGAAGGCAGTGAGGATGTTGTCAATGATCCGGTTTTTGCCGGTACGACCAAAAGTGCGACGGCATTTGATCAGCAGTCGTTGCTGCTTGAAAATCAACTGGCCAACAACGCACTGGTGACAATAGTACTCAGTCACAACACATCATCGGATGAAACGCGGGCGGGCAGTGCCGGTTCGAT
>CAKZSB010000226.1 GCA_937920585.1 uncultured Granulosicoccaceae bacterium
ATGCCCTGCGCCTGCAATTTTTCGTCGAGCACATCGAGGCGTTCCTCGCGCTGGCTGCCACCAATAATTTCACCGATACCCGGAGCCAGCACGTCCATCGCCGCAACTGTTTTACCATCGTCGTTTTCACGCATGTAAAACGCTTTGATCTCTTTGGGATAATTGCGCAGCACCACCGGCCGCCCGACATGCTCTTCGGTTAAAAAGCGCTCGTGTTCGGACTGCAGATCCAGCCCCCACTCAACCGGAAATTCAAACTTCTTTTTGCAGTTGCGCAGTATTTCTATCGCATCGCTGTATTCCATCTGCTCGAAGTTCGAAGACACTACCTGCTCCAGACGCTCGATACAGGTTTTGTCCACGCGTTGCGCGAAAAAGGCCATGTCGTCTGCGCGTTCGTCGAGCATTACTTTAAACAGGTGCTTGAGAAAATCTTCTGCAAGCTCGGCGTTTTCATCGAGCCCGGCAAACGCGATTTCGGGTTCGATCATCCAGAACTCGGCCAGATGCCGACTGGTATTCGAATTTTCGGCACGAAAGGTAGGCCCGAAGGTATAAACCTTCGACAAAGCCAGCGCGTAGGATTCGACATTCAACTGACCAGAGACCGTCAGGTAGGCTTCGCTGGCAAAGAAATCCCGATCATAGTCGGGCTTGCCGTTGTCACCCATCGGCGTGTTAACCATATCCAGCGTACTCACGCGAAACAGCTCGCCAGCACCTTCACAATCACTGGCGGTGATAATCGGCGTGTTGACCCACTGAAATTCGCGCTCGTAGTAGTAGTTGTGAATCGCGTTGGCCAGTGTGTTGCGCACCCGGCTTATCGCACCAAAGGCATTGGTGCGCGGGCGCAGGTGAGCCACTGAACGCAGGTACTCGAAGGTATGCCGCTTTTGCGCGACCGGATAGGTCTCCGGATCTTCAACCCAGCCGACGACCTCCACAGATTCAGCCTGAATTTCGAACGCCTGGCCACTGCCCTGTGAGTCGGCCAGCACGCCGCCAACGATCACCGAGCAGCCGGCAGTAATCCGCCTGACCTCTGATTCATAGTTTGCCAGTGCGTCGGGCACGACGGCCTGAATGCCATCGAAGCAACTGCCATCGTGAACGACAAGGAAGGAAATCCCGGCTTTCGAGTCGCGTCGGCTCCGCGCCCAGCCCTTTACGGTAACCTGCTCGCCAGCAACGACTTCGCCACTGAGCAACTTTCTAACCGAACAAACCTGACTCATCGTCATTCCCGAATTGAATAGTATCTGCGTGCGCAGCGAACAAACCGGCGAGCCGAGTGACTGCGTCAACTCAGACTACCTTCTGACGGCCGCGCTAAAATTTGTCACAATATTGTAGTCGCAAACACCCCGCCTGTTCGCCGGCACACTGAACCGGTGTCTGACATTGCCGATAGGTAAACAACGATTTCCAACGGAGTTTCCATGCCTCTTTCATCCCCCGCCGAGCGCGTGCTGCGGCACGAGCGCCAGGTAAAAGTCAACGGCTATGAACGCCAGGACGGGCTGTGGGACATTGAAGCCCATATGCAGGATACAAAGACATCAATACTGGACACTGTCGATGGGCGAAAGATTCCAGCCGGCGAACCGCTGCACGGTATGTGGTTGCGGCTGACGATCGATGCCGATCTGCTGATCATCGCCGTCGATGCAGCGATGGATCACACACCTTACCGCCACTGCAACGATATTGAGCAGGCATTTCAAAAGCTTGTCGGTGAACGCATCGGCGGTGGCTGGCGGCGGATGATTCGCGAGAAACTCGGTGGCGTGCAGGGCTGCACGCATCTGGTGGAGTTGCTGACACCGGTTGCCACAACGGCCTACCAAACCCTGTACGAAATCCTCCACGCAAAGACCGGCAAGGTGCCGCTAAATGGCTGCCACGCCTGGGCTGATGATGGCGAGGTGGTGCGAGAGTATCACCCGCAGTTTTATCGTGACCCGGCGCGGGGCCCGGCTGGATCGTGACGGTGCAGGGATTTGTGGCGTGAACCAACCGGGTCGAGCATCGACCCGGTGGTTGTAGGTTCAGGCAAACAGCGCAGGCATTGCAGGGGCGAAAACGACAGCCCGGCGTCCGTGCAGCGTCGCTGCCAGTGAAACAATATCGGTGTTGGCAGTCAGTGCCGATACCGACTGTTGAGCCCAGAGGTAGTCACCGGTTTCACCATGGCCCAGCGTTCTAAAATCAACCTGTGCCGACACTGAGTGCCCAGCCGGCACGACGCGACCAGCCAACAGCTTTTCGGCAAAGACATCATTCAATGACAGCCATTTGTCGTTGAAAAAAACCGTGCCAGGGAGAAAATCCTCAATGACAACCGGGGCGTCGGTGCGATTGGTGACCAGCACAGTATCTTCGGGCATCGAGCCAGTATCGACGATAATGATTTCCAGATCAGCCTGCTGTTGTTGTGGTGCTGCCGCAGCTGTTGCCGTGCTCGCCGCCAGCAGCGAGGCTGCCGAACCGGTTGCCGCCAGTACCCCGGAACCACCAATCAGCTTCAGCGTATTACGTTTCTTCTTATCAATCATAGACTTGCCTCGGTAATTAACCCCCATAACCCTACAGCCCGCGGGCACAGCGTAGCTTTTCAGAGACAGAGTTTTACAATTGCCGGCGCTGCGCTGCCTTAGCTGCGCCAATTCAGCAAGCGCGATTCAATCAGGCTTAACAGGGCGCTGACCAACACACCCAGCAGCGACAAAATCGCCACCCCTGCGAACAGCCGCTCCAGGTCGTACAATGAGCCCGCCTCGAGAATGTAGGCGCCAATACCGTACTCTGCGCCGAGCATTTCAGCGGCAACCAGCAGAATGATCGCGATCGCCAGGCTGATCCGCAGACCGGATAAAATACCCGGCATTGCACCCGGCAACACAATCTTTCGCACGATGGATTGCCAGCTCAGACCAAAGCTCTGGCCCATGCGAATGAGCGTGCGATCGACATTGTCGACCGCACCATAAGTTGCAACCACTGTGGGTGTAAATGTGCCCAGCGCAATCAGGGCGTACTTCGAGCCCTCATCAATGCCGAACCAGATCACGAACAAGGGCAGCAGGGCTATTTTTGGAATAGGAAAAATCGCCGCCAGCAGCGGCACCAGACCCGCTCGTACATAGGAAAACAGCCCGATCATTATGCCGATCAGGATACCGGCACTGGCGCCGAGTGCCGCGCCAACGGCAAGCCGTGTCAGCGAGGGCAGCAAATGTTTCCACAACAGACCGCTCGACCAGAGTTCGCCGAATGTCGCCAGTACATCGCTGGGCCGCGGCAAAGTGAGCGAGGTAATAAAGCCGCTGCGCGTGCCCCACTCCAGCAACGCAATCAGCACAACAAAGACTGTCGGCCCGAGCCAGCTGATCCGGTGAGGTGCAAAACCACCACCACGATAGTGTACTGATCGCCGTTCAACTGGTTCAGCCACCGACCAGCTCCTGGTCGGCGGCAATCGCTTCAGCGCGCATCAGATCCCATAAATGGCGCTGACGCTCTTCGAGGTCGCTATCGCCATAGCGTCTTGATTCCAGTGGTTTGTCGATCTTCACAATCTCGCGAATCCTGCCGGGGCGTCGCGACAACACCACAATCGCGTGCCCGAGTCGCACAGCCTCCTGAAGATTGTGTGTTACGTAAACCGCGGTAAACGGCTGCCTCGTCCACAGACCGATCAGGTCATCCATCAGCAACTCGCGCGTCTGACTGTCGAGCGCCGACAATGGTTCGTCGAGCAACATGACAGCCGGATTTACCGCCAGTGCTCGTGCAATGGCGACGCGCTGTTTCATGCCACCTGACAATTGTTTCGGCAACGCGCTGCGAAAGTCGCTGAGGCGGGTACGCTCCAGCACATCATCGATAATGGCCTGTGCACGCGCACCGCGAATGCGATGATCTTCCAGTACCAGACTGATGTTGCCTTCGACGGTGCGCCACGGCAGCAGCGCAAAATCCTGAAAGACATAGGTTAATGGATTGATGCTGTCGGGCGGCGGCTGACCAATCTGCACCACCTTGCCGGACACAGGCCGTTCAAGCCCGCCGATAAAACGCAATAACGTCGATTTACCACAACCGGACGGACCGACAATACATACGATC
>CAKZSB010000227.1 GCA_937920585.1 uncultured Granulosicoccaceae bacterium
CGAGAGTGTCTATGCATACTTGCGAGAGGCACTTGCCAGGCGTGTTGCCGCTACCGGTGCGCCACTGACTATAGCGTGCTGTGACAATATTCGTCAGAACGGCAAAATGTTGCGCCGTAACTTTCTTGCCTACCTGGCGGCTTGCAATCAGCCTGAGCTGGCAGCCTGGATTGAAAACAATGTGGCTTTCCCGTGCTCGATGGTCGATCGTATAACACCTCGCAGCCCGGCTGAACTCAGTGATGAGTTGTCCGCGCTTACAGGGGAGCCGGTAACGTCGCCGGTTATGGCGGAAGATTTTTCCCAGTGGGTATTACAGTCACTGGCAACCGCAGACATGCCCGCGCTTGAAAAAGTAGGGGTAACTGTTACAGCAGACGTTGACCCTTATGAAGAAACAAAGATCAGGGTTCTTAATGGCGGTCACACTGCGCTGGCTTATCTGGCGGCTCTGGAAGGCGTTGAGACTTTTGATGCTGCGATGCGTGTGCCTCATCTGTTTGAGCATTTCCAGAACTTTGAAAACCAGGAAGTGCTTCCGGCACTGACGCTGGCGCTGCCGTTTTCAAAGGCTGACTATCTGCAGAAAATAATTCAGCGTTTTAACAATGCTGCCATCGGTGACACGGTTGCCCGAATTTGTGCAGATGGCATGGTCAAATTCCCGATCTTCATTCGCCCGACTCTTGAAGGCTGCCTGAAGCAGGGGATCACACCAGTCTATTCCATTCGCAGTATCGCCAGCTGGTATGTGTTCGCGCTTCATGTTGACGCGGGTCAGATCGGATTCGATTATGTCGAGCCGGCCTGGTCTGATCTCAAGGCTATGCTAGGCACAGAATCGTTCATCACTAATCGTCAGCTGTGGGGCGATTTGCCCGAGACCTACCCAGAGTTCGCTGATACCTTGCGACAAGAAATCAAAGAAATGGAGTCAAAATGGCCAGTCTGACGCTGCGTGATGTGCGCAAGAACTATGGTGATATCCAGGTTGTACACGGCGTCGATCTGGATATTGTCGATGGTGAATTTGTTGTATTTGTGGGGCCATCAGGGTGTGGAAAATCGACACTGCTGCGCATGATTGCCGGTTTGGAGGAGATTACCAGCGGATCGGTTTGCATTGGTGATACCGAGGTCAACGACGTCGCTGCTTCCAAACGCGGTGTATCGATGGTTTTCCAGACTTACGCCTTGTATCCGCATATGACGGTTTACAAGAATATGGCGTTTGGGCTCAAGCAGGCTAAAACGCCGCGCAAAGAAATTGATGAGCGTGTAAAGGCAGCCGCTGAGATCCTCCAGATTACGGATTATCTCGATCGTGTGCCACGCAACTTGTCCGGTGGGCAGCGCCAGCGGGTGGCGATTGGCCGTGCAATTGTTCGTGACCCGGAAGTTTTTCTGTTTGACGAGCCGCTGTCAAATCTGGATGCGGCATTGCGTGTACAGACGCGCAAGGAAATCGCGCGTCTGCACGAGCGGCTTGAGACCACAATGATTTATGTGACACACGATCAGGTCGAGGCGATGACACTGGCCGATAAAATCGTGGTGCTCAGAGACGGGCGCATCGAGCAGGTGGGGTCACCGATCGATCTGTACGAGCGACCGGATAATGCATTTGTCGCGCAGTTTATTGGCAGCCCGAAGATGAATTTTTTCAATGCTGATGATCTCACCGTCGATGCGGGTGGTCTGCTCGGGCGAGAACTTAGCGCGGACAGGCAAGTGGGTATGCGACCGGAGCATCTCATGCTGACAGATCCGGCTAACGCAGTGGTCGAAGGTACACTGGAGCTGGTTGAGAATCTGGGGGAGTACGCACTGGTACATTTGCGTACCGCGACTGGAGTTGAGTTCATAGCCAAAACGGAGAAACCACCGCAAGTGCCCAAGGCTTCGACGGTCTGCTTCGGGATTGCAGCCGAGCTTGCGCATTTTTTCGACGCCAATTCGGGGTTGCGATTAGCCTGAGTGAGTTTTTGGTTTCGGCACCAGCCTGGGCCGGGCGCATGGCCCGGCTGAGCGACTTGATGTGGGGCTAGCGCAGAATTGCCTCACCAAACGAGCTTGGGTCGAAGTAGGCTCTGTGCTCCTGGGTTGATTCCGCCCACGACCACTTGGCGTCGCGGCCGTCGCCATCATCGTCTTCGTTAACCTGGATTTCTATTCCGAAGTTCTCACCCGGTGTGATCCCGGCCGAGGCGATGTCGATCGCGATCTCGTACCAGGCTGTGCCCGATCCTCTGGACTGGTGATTGGTGGCGTAGTTGATAACCAGATCGTTGCGCGATCCGCGATTGCCATATTCGAAACGATTATCTACTGAGTCGTCATAGCGCAGGGCGATCATGTAGTCGTTGATGCCGTCGTAAGTGGAGCTTTTGCTGTTGTCCCCATCGAGCATGATTTCAACCGAGTCGTCCTGATAGGCGTGGGGCGAATCGTTGACTGCCTGGTACAGCGAGTTTTCTTCCGGGTTTCGAACCAGTATGTACAGGTAGGTGTTGTCGTGCATGGCGACCCACCTGGTATAGGGGCCGTAGTCATCGTAGCCATCGCGCTCGCGTACGATCAGGTTGTCGATCCATAAAACCTGATTGAGGCTGTCGGAGGCGACAGCCGATCCCCATTCGGTCTGCAAATCGACAATCCCGTCGATAGTGGGGGAGGCTTCGACATAGGGTACATCGACACGTGCGACTTCAGTTTGATAGGCGCTGTTGAAAATTGAATCACAGGCATCCCCCAGTCCGTCGCGATCGGAATCTTCCTGATCGGGATTGGCAATCGTCGGGCAGTTGTCGTTGACCGCGATGCCGTCGGAATCTTCGTCGCGATTGTCAACCAAATCACAACTGTCGCCTATGCCGTCAGTGTCGCCGTCGGCCTGATCCGGGTTGCTGACTGCAGGGCAGTTGTCATCGGGGATCAGTACGCCGTCGTTATCGAGATCGAGTGCATAGGCAGGGTCACATTCATTGCCGATGCCATCGAGATTGGCGTCGGCCTGATCCGGGTTGGGTGAAAGCGGGCAATTGTCACTGGCGAAAACGCCATCGCCGTCAGGGTCGCGATTGTCGACCGGATCGCAGGCGTCGCCGGCGCCATCACCATCGCGATCTGCCTGGGTTGAATTGGCGACGGTGGGGCAGTTGTCGGCCGCCAATATGCCATCTGCGTCTGGATCAAGTGAGTCGTTCTGAGGCGAATTGTCATCGGGCGCAGTGCTCTCCGGTGCGTTATCCGGCGCATCGTTCTCAGGCGAGGCGAGGTTGTTGCTCGATCCACCGCCGCCGCAGGCGCTCAGCGCCACGGCGAAGAATATGATGCCAGCTGTATTTTTCATAACTTTTACCCTTGTTGAATCGGGGGAAGCGAACCCAGACGGTCGCAAAGTTGAACCGATCAGCGCTACAAATCTGCGTTTGTGTTTGCCTGAATCCGGGTGAAATTAGCATGGCCTTTGTGTCATGACAAGTAAAATGTCATGACACGATGCTGAACTGTCGAGTGCCGCAAACAGAGGGCTTCCAGTGAGGTGAGAGTTGCCGCCGGGGCAGGAGGTTTGTGCTTGCGGGCTTTGACGTGGGACACCGCCGTAGCGGTTAGCTGGATTGTTGCGTCAGCGGATGGAGCTGGTCGAGCGAGGCCGAAATGCGGATCAGTGAGGTCAGTTTTGTCGCGTCGGGTTGGAGTTGGGCTGGCTGTCCGATCAGTGTGCCGGGTACGGAGGTCGCTGCCTGCAACGCGAACTCAAGCGGCATTGAGGCCTCCTGTGTCAGCACTCTGATGGCGGTGGTTAAATCGAGGTCGGCGCCTGCGAGGGTGCCATCGTCCAGTGTGAGTCTGCCCGCGCTGCGGGATATACGGCGACCGTTCAGTTGAAATTCGCGTTTGTCGCTGCCGGCAACAGCCATGGCGTCGCTGACCAGATAGATGCGTCCTGGGCCTGTTTTCGCATTGCAGGCCATGCGCATCACTGCGCTGTGCACGTGGATGCCGTCTGCGATAAGCCCGGCGGATAAATCGCCGCAATCGAGTGCCGCACCGACCAGGCCCGGTTCGCGATTGCCGAGCTGGCTCATGGCGTTGAACAGGTGCGTGGCACTGCGTGCGCCGGCACGCGCATAGCGCAGGCAGGTTTGATAGTCGGCATCGGTGTGACCCAGTGATACAAGCAAGCCCGCCCGGCTCATTGCCGTCACTTGATCGAGGCTGACGTTCTCGGGGGCGATGGTAACTTTGAGTACCGGCAGGTGTTGTTTTGCATCGAGCAGGTGTTGCAGATCGCGATCGTTCATGGCGCGGATAAATTTGTCGTCATGTGCGCCTTTGCGCGCTGTACATAGATGCGGGCCCTCAAGGTGCAAGCCACCGATGCCCGGAACGTTGTCAACGATAGCGTTTTTTGCCGCCTCGATGGCTGCGCGGGTTTTTTCAACGCTGTCGGTAATGAGCGTTGGCAGTATGGTGTGTGCGCCGAGGCTTCGATGTGCGGTGGCAATTCGAGTGAGCGCATCAACAGACGGATCGTCGTTGAACATCACGCCATCGCCACCGTTTACCTGCAGATCAATATAGGCCGGGGAGAGAATATCGCCGGCGAGATCTACGATTCGTTCATTGTTCGCAATGAGTTGGCGGGCAACCAGTTGTCTGAAAATGCCATTTTCGAAACGGGCCGCCTTGTCTGTATGCAAGTTGGTGCCGTCGAAAATCATTCCGCCCGTGAGGGTTAGTGACGACATAGCGTTTCCGGTTCGTGTGCGAGCTCGATGGTGAAATCACAGGCATCACCGCAGTAAATCGAGCGTTTGCGGAGGCCGGCTGTATGGCGTACCCGGCTGGCGGGACCCTGAAATTCAGCGGTGTCCAAGCGCGTGTTCCCGTTGTGCCAGTGCAAGCTCAATTGCCCCGTCCAGTGGTGTGCCGACTGGCTGCATCAGGTCGATTTTTTTCTCCGTTGGCAAGTAGTGCGTATAGTTCGGCGCGATGCCGCCAGTCAGGCATATTGGTGTGCCGGCGCGCCAGTCCATTTGATCGACGCCCCAGGCGATATAGTCGGCAGCGGCCTGCATTATTTTCATCGCAAGCTTATCGCCCCGTTGCGCCTGTTGGGTGACGATGGGGGCCAGCTTGCCGTAGTCGTCCGGCGCAGCTTTGGTGGCAAATGCGATGATGTCATCGGTGTGTTTAAAGCGTTGGCGGATAAGTTCGGTTAACCGCGTCGCGGGCAAAAAACCGTCGGCCTGCTGCAGCGTGAGTGAAAGGGCTTTTTGCCCCACCCAGTGTGCCGATGCCTCATCGCCCAGGAGCGAGCCCCAGCCGCCGGCAAATCGCGGCACACCCGCATGTTGCACGGCGAAAAAAGAGCCAGTGCCGCAGTGCGCGACAACGCCGTCGCGCGCGCCGAGTGCACCACGCAAAGCGGCGAGCCTGTCCTCTTCATAGCGGGCGTGTCGCAGTGGCAGCTCGCGTTGTAGCCTCGCGGCAATGGCGCGGCCCGTAACGCCCGCCAGGCCCACAAACGCGTGCAGCGAGTTCACGGTTTCAGCTTCCACCCCGGCGGTTTGTGCCAGCTCGGCGATGCCCTGATTGATACACTCGATCGTGGCGGGGAAATTGGTGGTGGCGTTGGCTGGTCCGCGTTCGATGACGACGCGATCGGTACCAGTGTGGGTGTCCGGGGTTTGACTGGCCAGATCAGTGGTACACGCGAGAGCGAACCGGCAGCACGTGCCGCCGCCGTCGATCGCCAGAACCCAGTTATCAGCCAATCTCGATGTCATAATACCTTTAAGATACCTGTTAACCCGGGATAGTCCGATAAGATATCAAAGCGCAAGCGGGTTCCGTAGCTAGACAAATGGTATCTCAACGGTATGCTATCCGAAAAACGCCACAGGGCTTTGGCTCAATCTGGGTCCGATTCTATAAAGAGGGGCAGATCTGCAGCCAGAGAATTATAAGCCATCAACACGAACCGATGGTATCGTGTAACAGACCGCGCAAGTTTCGCAAGAGGCGACGCGAGATGTGCTGAGCAGGCTTTCGGTGACATGGAGCTAGCCAAAATGATGGTGGCTGGTGATCTGTCGCAGAGGCCACGACCGCAGTTCTGCCTGACCCTTATGGGCATCTGCGCCACGCACCAGCGTGCGGCAATTGACACTACTTTAACGTTGCAACCGAGAGGAAACACAATGATACGCAACATCGCCAAACTAACCTTGCTGAGTTCCGCGCTCGCCGCGACCGGCGTGATGGCTGAAGACACTACCCTCATTATCGAAAGCTGGCGCAACGATGATCTTACCCTTTGGCAGGAGAAAATTATTCCTGCTTTTGAAGCACAGCATGAAGGCATTAAGGTTAATTTCACGCCCTCGGCACCGGCTGAATACAATGCCGCGCTCAATTCAAAGCTCGATGCCGGTTCGGCGGGTGATCTGATTACCTGTCGCCCTTTCGATGCATCGCTCGCTCTGTTTGAAGCCGGCCATCTCGTTGATCTTGATGACATGGAAGCGATGGGTAACTTTTCCGACGTAGCTAAATCTGCCTGGCAGACCGATGACGGTTCGGCGTCGTTCTGCGTGCCAATGGCTTCGGTAATACACGGTTTCATCTACAACAAAGACGCTTTTTCTGAAGTCGGCGTTGAAGTGCCGGCCACCGAGGAAGAATTTTTCGCAGCGTTGGAAAAATTCAAGCAGGATGGCAACTACATCCCCATGGCCATGGGCACCAATGATCAGTGGGAAGCCGCAACCATGGGTTACAACAACATTGGGCCCAACTACTGGAAAGGCGAGGAGGGCCGTCGCGCTCTGATCGCTGGCGAACAAAAACTGACCGATGACATGTGGGTGGCACCTTATGCGACGCTTGCCAAATGGGGGGCTTATCTGGGTGACGGCTATGAAGCTCAAACCTACCCGGACAGCCAGAACCTTTTTACACTGGGGCGCGCGGCGATCTATCCGGCGGGCTCGTGGGAAATTTCCGGATTTAATGCTCAGGCCGAATTTGAAATGGGCGTGTTCAAGCCACCGGTTCAGAAGGCGGGCGATACTTGCTACATTTCTGATCACACTGACATTGGCATTGGTTTGAATGCCGCGTCGGAAAATGCAGAAGCAGCCAAAACCTTTCTCGCATGGGTTGGCTCGCCTGAGTTTGCATCTATCTTTGGCAATGCCCTGCCCGGATTTTTCCCGCTGTCCAAAACGCCGGTAGAGCTGGACGATCCGCTTGCAAAAGATTTTATAAGCTGGCGCGGGGAGTGTGAGTCGACTATTCGCTCCACGTATCAGATCCTGTCACGTGGTACGCCCAACCTCGAAAACGATACCTGGGGCGCATCAGTTGCCGCAATCAAAGGCACTTCTACTCCGGAAGAACTGGGTGCGAAGTTACAGGAAGGTCTGGATAGCTGGTACAAACCTTAAGGTGCTGTCTGTTCGGGTGGCGCTGTGCCACCCGAACCTGCCCGGAGACCCTTAATTGCATCGCCCTCGATTTCGCTGGCACATCGCCGTGTTTCTGGCACCCGCCGTACTCGTCTATACAGCGGTGATGATCTTTCCGCTCTTCAACACGCTGCGGTTAGCGCTCTACAGCAAGGTTGATCAGGAGAGAGTTTTCGTCGGTCTGGAGAACTTTCGCACCCTGTTTCTCGATCCGGTGTGGTCGGAACCGTTCTGGAATGCGCTGGGTAATAATTTCTGGTTTTTTATTGTGCACATGCTGGTGCAGAACCCGATCGGTATTGCACTGGCGGCTATCCTCAGCCACCCTCGGCTGCGATTTGCAGCACTCTATCGCTCCGCCATTTTCATTCCGACGATTCTGAGCTTTGTGATTGTTGGCTTTGCCTGGAAACTGATTCTGTCACCAATCTGGGGCATTGCCCCATCGATGCTGGATGCCGTGGGCATGAAATCTCTGTTTGCGCCCTGGCTTGGCAAAGAAGAGTATGCGCTGACGACTCTGGCACTAATATCAGTCTGGCAGTTTGTCGGCATACCGATGATGCTGATCTATGCGGCATTGCTGGCTATCCCGGAAGAGATTCTGGAGGCTGGAGAGGTCGACGGGATCACCGGTTTGTCGGCATTCTGGAAGATCAAGCTGCCGCTGATCCTGCCATCAGTCGGGATCATTTCGATACTTACCTTTGTTGGCAACTTCAATGCGTTCGATCTGATTTACGCGGCTCAGGGGGCGCTTGCCGGTCCGGATTTTTCAACCGATATTCTTGGTACCTATATGTATCGCACCTTTTTCGGGTTCCAGTTGCAATTGGGTGATCCGCATATGGGATCGGCGATTGCCAGTGGAATGTTTGCGATTATCCTGATTGGCGTGTGCATTTATCTGTTTGGAATACAGACCCGAATGCGACGGTATCAGCTGTGAGTATGCATCTGTGAGCCAGGCGCGTGCCAATCCGGTCAACGCTGTGGCGATGCACGGTGCGTTGATTCTGTACACGCTTATTGCGTTGTTCCCGGTATTCGTGATTTTGATTAATAGTTTCAAGACGCGTAAGGCGATTTTTCGCGAGCCACTGGCGCTGCCCGATAGCGACAGCTTTTCACTGATCGGCTATGAAACGGTGATGAAGCAGGGGGATTTCTTTCTCTATTTTCAAAACTCGATGATCGTAACAGTTGTGTCTTTATTTTTTATTTTGCTGTTTGGATCTATGGCGGCGTTTGCACTGGCTGAATACCGCTTCAAGGGCAACATGCTGATGGGACTGTATCTTGCGCTCGGTATTATGATTCCCATTCGCATTGGTACGGTGGCTATTCTTGAAATGATGGTTGCTACGGGGCTTGTCAATACGCTTTGGGCCCTGATACTGGTTTATACCGCTCAGGGATTGCCGCTGGCGGTGTTTATTCTGAGTGAATTCATGCGCCAGGTATCGGATGATCTTAAAAGTGCGGCGCGCGTTGATGGCTTGAGCGAGTATGCAATTTTTTTACGGCTCGTTCTGCCGTTGGTGCGTCCGGCGATGGCGACCGTTGCCGTATTCAATATGATCCCGATCTGGAATGACCTCTGGTTTCCGCTGATACTTGCACCGTCCGAGGAGACTAAAACACTGACGCTGGGGTCGCAGGTGTTTATTGGTCAGTTTGTAACCAACTGGAATGCGGTGTTGTCGGCATTGTCTATGGCGATCCTGCCGGTGTTGGTGCTCTATGTCATTTTCTCGCGGCAACTCATTCGCGGACTTACCTCGGGGGCGGTGAAGTGATCAAGGCGGTAGTGGTCGGGCTGGGTAATATGGGACGCAGTCATGCGCTGGCGTTGCATGATCATTCTGCTGTTGAAATTATCGGGCTGGTCAATCGCAGTGATGTCGAATTGCCGCAGTGCCTGCAAACGTACCCGCGTTTTGAAAGCTTCGATCAGGGTCTGGAACTGAAACCGGATCTGATGATCATCGCCACCTATTCGGATAGCCATGCAGACTATGCCTGTGCGGCCATGCAGGCGGGTGCGCATGTGTTTGTTGAAAAGCCGCTCGCAACGTCGGTGGCAGATGCACAGCGGGTAGCCGATACCGCCAGACAAACTGATCGCAAACTGGTGGTCGGTTACATTCTGCGCCACCATCCGTCATGGATGCGGTTGATTGCAGAGGCCCGAGGTCTCGGCGGCCCCTACGTGTTCCGGCTGAATCTTAACCAGCAATCAAGCGGTGCCGAGTGGGAGACGCACAAGGCACTGATGCAAACGACTTCGCCAATTGTCGACTGTGGTGTGCACTATGTGGATGTGATGTGCCAGATCACGGATGCGACGCCGCTGCGCGTGCATGGAATGGGCGTGCGATTGTCCGACGAGATCGAATCGGACATGTACAACTACGGACAATTTCAGGTTGTGTTCGACGATGGATCGGTGGGTTGGTACGAAGCGGGCTGGGGGCCAATGATGTCCGAGACGGCATTTTTTGTAAAAGACATCGTGTCCCCCAACGGGTCGGTTTCGATAAGCGATGGCAATCAGGGGGCCTCAGCCGACATCGACGGGCACACCAAAGTAGGCGGTATTCTCGTGCATCGACCAGACGGCGATACAACCATTGAAATGCCGGATGAACCGGGGCATCAGGCACTGTGTGATGCCGAGCAGGCCTATATGGTCCGCGCCATTGCTGAGGATATTGATCTGTCTCGCCACATACACGATGCGGTGCAGTCTCTGGCGATTTGCCTGGCGGCCGATGAGTCGATTAGAACCGGCCGCGTGGTATCACTGCAGGAGGCTCGGTAGTGGCAGCGCTATCGTTGAGCAATGTCAGTAAATCTTTTGGCAAAGTGGAAGTGCTGAAAGATATCAATATCGAAGTTGAGGACGGAGAGTTTGTCGTGTTCGTGGGGCCTTCGGGGTGTGGTAAATCAACGCTTTTGCGCGTGATTGCCGGTCTCGAGGATGCCACAACGGGTGACGTGCAAATTGGCGGTGTGGTGGTCAATCACACGCCACCCTCCAGGCGCGGCATTGCAATGGTGTTTCAGAGTTATGCGCTGTATCCGCATTTGAATGTCTACAAGAATATGTCACTGGCGTTGAAACAGGAGCGCCAGAGCAAAGCGGTGATCGAGGCGCGCGTCGCCAAAGCCTGTCGCATGTTGAACCTTGAAGAATACCTCGATCGCTATCCGTCGGAGTTGTCGGGCGGGCAGCGCCAGCGCGTGGCGATTGGTCGCGCGATTGTTCGCGAGCCCAGGTTGTTCCTGTTTGATGAACCGCTTTCCAATCTCGATGCGGCGTTGCGAATGAACACGCGGCTGGAAATAGCCGGGCTGCACGATGCGCTCGGCGCATCCATGATTTATGTCACCCACGATCAAACGGAGGCCATGACGCTGGCTGATAAAATTGTCGTGTTGCGCGATGGTCGAGTGGAGCAGGCCGGCAGCCCGATGGAGTTGTATAACAATCCGGCCAACCAATTTGTCGCAGGCTTTCTGGGCTCGCCTTCGATGAACTTTTTACCGGCGGGATTCATTGCCAAGGGTGATGACCGCACCATTGGCATCCGTCCGGAGGACTTGCAACTGGTTGAAGAAGGATCACTGACCGCCACGGTGCAGCATGTTGAGCGCCTGGGTGGTGATACAAACGTGATTGCGCGGGTAGATGAACACAAGCTCACTGCGCGTCTGTTTGGCCAGCATTCGATCGAGCAGGGTCAAACGATCAGGCTGGGGTTTTCAGCGCAACGGCTATACTACTTTGATGCGCAAGGGAGGCGGTTGTCGTAACCAACAATAGCCTGAACGGATACGAACAATACTTGGTGGTTAACCCGGTTTGTGTCCGCTGAACGCGGCTTCGAGCCTGTCTTCCCAGTTATTTGGTGTGTCGGGATAGGGAGGCTTCAGGTCGATTCTAAAAAACATCTCGTCGCGCGCGCGTTGTTCAACCAGTGTCACAAGCTCTGCGAACGTTTCGATTTCTTTGTGTTGTAACAGTAAATCACTGACGTGCAACATTAGGGCTGATCCATGGCGCTTATGGGAAGCTGTGTAAACCTGCCGCGCAATATCTGGCGCCCGGGTTGATCGGGCGGATCAGTGAAACTGCTGCGGCAGTGCAACAGGTTGCGGCACAGGATGCCTTGTCCGGCCTCAAGTCGCAATTTCACGTGCCATTTTTCGCAGCGATCAATGATATCGCGCAGTTGCTGCATGGCTTGTTCCGTCTCGCGGTTGCGAAAGCGTATATTGCGGCTGCGGGTGGTGTATCGCATGGCGAGCGTTCCGTCTGCATGGGCGGAAAAAACTGCTGCATAGCGATCGGGGCGGCTGTGGCCGTGCTGGTCGGTGTTGGCGGGCAGGCAAATGCATTCGGGGTGGCTTAGCAGCGACACGCTCTCGGCGGCCTCGCGGTAGAGCTCGATCAGCAACAACTCGGGATCGAGCAGCATCAGTTCACCGCCGCTGGCTGCCGGTTGCAGGCAGTGCAACACGAAACAGCGCAGGGTTTGATCGGCCGCGTTGTAATAACCATCGGTGTGCCAGTTAAGTAATCGATTGCTGTAGGGGACGAATCTGGCCCGCGGACCGTGGCCGTGGTCGCGCAGCAGTGACAGTCCATCATCCGCGCGAATTACGCCCTCGTCATTTGCCCGCAAGCCCAGCTGCGCGAGGAGGCCGGATAGTGATTGCCGCTGGTCGATGCGGTCATCGATCTGAAACAGTGCGTAGCCCTTCTGGCGCAGATCGGCGCCGAGACCACAAATGTCTGTTTCTGCCAGGCCGGCATTGCCCGGTTCGATTGGGTAGTAGCCCGGGTCTGGTTGCGATTGCTGATACAGCCGCGAATCCCGCCACTTTTGCCATGCCGGTGACTGCCCGTTGAGATGCAGCGGCAGGTGCACTGGCAAAGTGTTTGCGACTTGTGGGGCCTGGGACATTCTTGATATTCGCGATTGATAGCAGCCAAGCACCGGTGAGCTATACCTTTTGACATAGTGAGGGATTGGCCATCACCTCCTATGAAGGGTGGCCGTGACCGGGCTTGCTTTCTACAATAGCAAAATGTGGCAAACGCGTCGTCGGTACCGGCGATGCGCGCACGGGAGACCAATTCATGAGCGAGAGAGACGACAAGCAGCACGGTACGCCGATGCTCGATCAACTGGAAGACGGGCCCTGGCCCAGCTTTGTCTCGGGCATCAAACGCCTGCGCGACGACCACCCCAGCGATCGCGTCAGTGGCATGGCCAACGATCTTCTCGGCCAGCTCGAACACTCGTATGAAACGCGCAAGGGCTACTGGAAAGGTGGCACTGTCAGTGTCTATGGCTACGGCGGCGGCATCATTCCGCGTTTCTCGGAAGTCGGCGACATGTTCCCCGAATCGCGCGAGTTCCACACCTTGCGCGTTCAGCCTCCCGCCGGCAATCACTACACCACCGATGCGCTGCGACAACTGGCCGATAGCTGGGAGAAGCATGGCTCCGGACTGGTGACCTTTCACGGCCAGACCGGCAACATCATGTTTATCGGCGCCACCACAGAGAGCACGCAGCACTTTTTCGACGAGATCAACGATTATGGTTTCGATCTGGGCGGTGCCGGGCCTTGTGTGCGCACGGCCATGTCCTGCGTGGGTAGTGCGCGTTGCGAGATGTCCTGCAGCAATGAACACAAGATTCATCGCAGCCTGGTGAACAACTTCACCGATGACGTCCATCGCCCGGCATTGCCGTACAAATTCAAGTTCAAGGTCTCCGGTTGTCCGAACGATTGCATGAACTCGATCGAACGCGCTGACTTTGCCGTGATTGGCACCTGGCGCGATGATATGAAAGTCAACCAGGACGAAGTGAAAGAATATGTTGGCCGCAAAGGGCGCAAGCATGTGATCGACAACATCATCACGCGCTGTCCAACCAATGCCCTGTCGCTCAAAGACGACGATACGCTCGAAGTCGACAATCGCAACTGCGTGCGCTGTATGCATTGTTTAAACGTGATGCCGGCGGCGTTGAGCCCGGGCGATGACAAAGGCGTGAGCATTCTCATTGGCGGCAAGCGCACACTGAAGATCGGCGATATGTTCGGCACGGTTATCGTGCCATTCCTGCGGCTTGAAACCGAGGAAGACTACGAGCGGCTGGTTGAGATTGCCGAGGAGACGATCGATTTCTTCGCCGAAAACGCGCTGGAACACGAGCGTACCGGTGAGATGATCGAGCGAATTGGACTGGTAAATTTTCTGGAAGGGATTGGCGTTGACGTCGACCCGAACATGATTGCCCACCCGCGTGAGAGTTCCTACGTTCGCACCGATAGTTGGGACGAGGAGGCCGCCAAATGGTTTGAGCGGCGGGCCGAAGGCGATCAGCAAGCAACTGCAGGAGGTGCAAGCTAGTGTCTGAAACAGCGAAGAAACCGAAAAAGCAGATGCGCCCGGCAATCGAGAGCGGTTGCCCGGATGGTTTGCAGTACATGCACCCGGTGATGGTGAGAAACTTTGGCCAGTGGGTCAATCACACGCATCCGCGTCCGGGAGTGTTGTGCCATATCGCCGAGAGCGGCGAGGCTATATGGACGGTGCGCGCCGGCACGCAGCGTATTCTCGATGTATTCACATTGCGCAAACTGTGCGACATCGGCGACGAATTTGCCGATGGCCACGTGCGCTTTACGATTCGCTCGAATATTGAATACATGGTCGATGCCGAGAGCAAGGTCGAGCCACTGATCAATGCGCTGACCGAGGCGGGTTTCATGGTCGGTGGCACGCAGAATTCGGTCGCCATGATTGCGCATACCCAGGGCTGGCTGCATTGCGATATTCCAGGCACCGATGCCTCAGGCGTGGTGAAAGCGATGATGGACGAATTGCACGAGGAATTTACCAGCGCTGAAATGCCCAATCGCGTGCATATCACCACTTCCTGTTGCCAGATCAATTGCGGTGGACAGGGCGATATAGCCATCAATGTTCAACACACCAAACCACCCAAGATCAATCATGATCTGGTCGCCAATGTGTGTGAGCGGCCATCGGTGGTGGCGCGTTGTCCGGTCGCGGCGATTCGCCCGGCAATGGTCAATGGCAAGCCGTCACTCGAAGTCGATGAAAAGAAATGTATCTGTTGCGGTGCCTGTTATCCGCCGTGCCCGCCGATGCAGATCAACGATCCCGAGCACAGCAAGCTTGCGATCTGGGTGGGTGGCAACCATTCCAATGCACGCAGCAAGCCCTCGTTTCAAAAACTGGTGGCGGCCGGGATTCCCAACAATCCGCCGCGCTGGCCCGAGGCGACGGCAATCGTCAAACGGATTCTGCGTTGTTACAAGGAAGACGCCCGTGACTGGGAGCGCATGAATGACTGGATCGATCGCATCGGCTGGCCGCGTTTTTTTGAAATCACCGAGCTGCCGTTCACGCGTTTTCATATCGATAACTGGCGCGGGTCGCGAAAGAGTCTCAATTCCTCCAGTTACATTCGCTTTTAATTGATGAAGATTGCAGTCGTTGTGAACGAAGGGCCGTATCAACACCAGGCCGCTGACAGTGCCTGGCACTTTGTCAGTGCTGCGCTGGCCAGAGGCCACGAGATCAACCGGGTGTTTTTCTACCATGATGGTGTCAACAACGGCAGCCGTTTAACCACGCCACCGCAGGATGATCGCCATATACAGCAGCGCTGGAGCGAGCTTGCCAGACAGCACAACCTCGATCTCGTTCTTTGTGTGGCAGCTTGCCAGCGACGCGGACTGGTTGATGCGGATGAAAAAAAACGCCACGGCAAAGATGCCGACAACATAGCCGACGGCTTTCGGATATCCGGACTGGGGCAATTGATTGAAGCATCGGTTGAGGCCGATCGGGTGGTGTCCTTTGGCGACTAACGGACTTATCTGATGGACGATGAAAATGACATTGGCGTAGTCAAGCGCTTTTTGTATGTGAATCGGCGGGCACCTCATGGCTCGATCTACGCACTCGAATCACTCGAAACAGTATTGATTGGCGCCGCCTTTGATCAGGACGTCAGCGTGCTGTTTGTTGATGACGGGGTGTTTCAGCTAAAAAAAGACCAGCAGCCGGACGCACTCGGGATGAAGAACTTTTCAAAGACCTTTCGTGCACTGGAAATGTACGATGTTGAAAAAATCTACGTTGAAGATGAGTCGCTGAGCGAACGCGGGCTGTCGGTAGATGATTTGCTGATCGACGTCGAATCCCTGCCACGAAACAAGATCGGAGCCTTGATGGATGCTCAGGACGTGGTGTTGAGTTTTTAGCATGGCGACTTTGAATATTGTCAACAAGTCCCCGTTTGAGAAGCATACCTTAAGCCAGTGTTTGAGCCGAGCGGCACCGGGTGGGGCGATTTTGCTCATCGAGGATGCTGTTTGCGCTGTCATCAAAGGCGGTGCCTACGCAGAACAACTGGTTACAGGGCAGCAAAAAGTGTATGTGCTTGAACCGGACCTCGCAGCCCGCGGCTTCGCCGATGCCGCCTTGCCGGACTCGATAAACCGGGTAGACTACAACGGCTTTGTGGATCTCGTGACGCAATACGACCTGGTCCACTCCTGGTTTTAACACTTTGAGCACTCAACTGCTGGCACAGCCGCAGTTGAAACAATATAAACAACTAACGGTTGCCCTCACACGGCGACGCGGAGCACTGAGATTATGGGTATTGAAGTCAACGGCAAAACGCTGGAAACCGATGAAGAAGGCTACCTCGCCAGTCTGAGCGACTGGGAGCCGGCAGTAGCCGGCGTGATGGCCGAAATCGACGATTGCGAACTGTCCGAGAATCACTGGGAAGTGATCAACTTCCTGCGTGAGTATTACGAGGAGTACCAGATCGCGCCCGCGGTACGGGTGCTGACTAAAGCTATCGGCAAAAAGCTCGGCAAAGACAAGGGCAACAGCAAGTATCTCTACGAGCTGTATCCCTACGGACCGGCCAAGCAAGCTTGTAAGTACGCGGGTCTTCCCAAGCCCACGGGCTGCGTTTAGTCATTTCGTGCCGGTGACGTTCACAGCCACGGTTGCCGGCACGTTATGAGTGTTTTGATCAGCGGGCTGTTGTACGCGGCGATCGCCGTTTTTTTGATCGGTACGGGTTTGAAAATCGCCCGTTATGCCCGAACACCGGCACCGCTGAAAATTCCTACCATGCCGGCACCACTGACTCGCGCGGGCGTAGCCCTGCGCATGCTACGCGAGGTGGTGCTGTTTGAAAGCCTGTTCAAGGCTTCGCGCTGGACCTGGCTGTTTGGCTGGCTTTTTCATGCCGGACTACTGCTCGCCTTGCTCACTCACCTGCGTTACTTCACTGAACCTGTCTGGTGGTGGGTAGCACTGATTGCGCCGCTCGGGCCTTACGCAGGAATGGCCATGGTAATCGGTCTGTGTGGCTTGTTGGGGCGGCGACTGCTGGTAGATAGGGTGCGCTACATTTCGGCGCCATCGGATTTTTTAATGCTTTTGCTATTGCTGGGCATTGCGGGTTCGGGGCTGGTCATGCGCTATGTCGCCCACACAGATATCGTCGCACTGAAACAGTTTGCACTGGGATTGGCGGCGCTGGCGCCGGCTCAGTTGCCGGGCAGTGTGGTGCTGTTGGCGCATCTGGCGCTGGTTGCTCTGCTGCTGCTGATATTCCCTTTTTCAAAACTGCTGCATGCACCGGGAATGTTTTTCAGTCCGTCGCGCAATCAGGTCGATAACAGCCGCGAAGTGCGACATGTGAATGTCTGGTCGCCGCGCAGTGCACTGGAGAAAGGTGCCGACAGGGCGGGTGATAATGGCAGCTAAAAAACCGGAATTTGAAACCCCGGTCATCGACCACGATCAATTAGTGCCGGCACTGGCGCGCGGTGCATTGCAGCACAGCCAGCCCTTTGTGGCCAAACCCGAGATTCAGGAGGGCATTGGTTTTCCCGGTGAGCTGGTCGATAACTGGCAGCGTGTAGCGGTAGACAAGCTCGGCGAGCTGGTTGGCAAATCGCGCGGTTTGCAGGTCTATCTCGATTCGTGCGTCAAGTGCGGGGCCTGCACTGACAAATGTCATTATTTCCTTGGCACGGGTGATCCCAACAACATGCCAGTGGCACGTCAGGATCTGTTGCGTAAGGTCTATCGGCGCTACTACACCTTGCCGGGCAAGTATCTGCCGTGGCTTGTCGGCGCACAGGACATGACCGAAGAAGTGCTCGACGAATGGTACCGCTACTTTCACCAGTGTTCGCAATGTCGACGATGTTCGGTCTATTGCCCGTACGGCATCGATACGGCGGAAGTCTCGATGGCGGCGCGCGAAATCATGGATACCGTTGGCAAAGGCCAGAAGTACTGCAACGAGATCATCGGCAAGGTACACAAGCTTGGCAACAATCTCGGGCTGCCGGAACCGGCGCTGGCAGATACGCTGGAAGGGCTTGAAGAGGACGTTGAGGAAGAGACCGGTGTCAGTGTGGCATTTCCGCTCGATGTGAAGGGCGCCGATGTGCTGTTGGTCACGCCGTCTGCGGATTTTTTTGCCGAGCCGCATATCGACGGATTAATTGGCTACGCCAAAGTGTTTCACCAGGCGGGTCTTAGCTGGACGATCAGTTCGCATGCATCGGAGGCGGCAAATTTTGGCTTGTTCATCGGCAGCTACGACAACATGCAGAAAGTCGCGTTGCGGATTCGTGAGGCTGCACTGGAACTGGGTGTCAAGCGCATTGTGTTTGGCGAGTGCGGACACGCCTGGCGCGTTGCTTACAGCTTTTTAAATACGCTGGCCGGACCGTTTGATTTTCTCGATCCGCGTTACCCGGTTCCGCAACATATCATCGAAGTCACCCACGATCTGATGAAGCGCGGTGCATTAACCCTCGATGCCGAGGCCAACGACGACAAGCGAGTCACGTTTCACGATTCATGCAACGTGGCGCGCGCCTCGCGCATGGGTAACCACGCAGGTGGGCAATTTTCCCTGCCACGCGAAGTTATCTCGTCGGTGTGTAATCACTACTACGATATGCCAGCCAACACCATTGGTGAGGCGACGTTCTGTTGTGGCGGCGGCGGCGGGCTGTTGACCGATGACCTGGTCGAGTTGCGAGTTAAAGGGGCCATGCCGCGAATGCAGGCGTTCAGTGAAGTAACCGAGCGCCATGGTATAACGCATCTCGCGGCTATTTGCGCTATTTGCAAAAGCCAGTTCTCAAAGGTTTTGCCCTACTACGGTTTTGAAATGGATCAGGTTGTCAGCGTGCACCAGTTAGTGGGTGATGCTTTGCAACTCGGTTCACCGGAATGAGCACGGGAGACAATCAATGACGACGCCATGGAGCAAGACCCAAAAAGGCGAAGCACACACGTTTCGCAAGTTCCAGGATGGTGACCAGCGCTGGTCGCGCTGGACAGAGCAGATTTTTGTCGCCGACGAATCACATAAATGTCCCACCTACGTCAACCGCACGCCACCGTGTCAGGGCAGTTGTCCTTCAGGGGAGGATATTCGGGGATGGTTGCAAATTGCGCGTGGTATTGAAAAGCCGCCCGAAGGCGTTAGCTGGCAGGAGTATGCGTTTCGCCGCTCCACCGATGCCAATCCCTTTCCATCGCAGATGGGCAGAGTGTGTCCGGCGCCCTGCGAGGCTGGCTGCAACCGCAACGATGTGGATGATTTTGTCGGCATCAATGCCGTTGAACAGTATATCGGTGACAACGCAATCGAGGATGGCTATACCTTCGATAGCCCAACGCTGCAATCGGATAAGAAAATCGCCATTGTCGGTGGTGGGCCTGCGGGTCTTGCGGCGGCCTATCAGCTGCGCCGAAAAGGTTATGGCAGCACTATTTTTGATGACCATGACGAACTCGGTGGCATGATGCGTTATGGCATTCCGGGCTATCGCACGCCCAGGCGTCTGCTCGATGCAGAGATCAACAGAATTGTTGCGATGGGTGATATCGAGGTGCGCACTGGCACGCGAATAGGCGATGACATAACACTTGCCGAGCTCGATGATCAGTTCGACGCGGTGCTGTGGGCGCTGGGCTGTCAGACTGGTCGTGCGTTGCCGGTTGAGGGGGGGGATGCGCCCAACTGTGTATCGGGAGTAAAGTTTCTGGAGGCATTTAATACCGGGCGTTTGCAGGTTACCAGCGATAAGGTGGTCTGTGTTGGCGGCGGTGACACCTCCATTGATGTGGTCTCGGTGGCGCGACGTTTGGGCAAGATAAACAAACTCAATACGCGCGAACGCCCCGAGCTTGTCGTGCACGGTTTTGTCTCCCACGATGCGGCACTGGCCGCCACCAGAAGTGGTGCTCAGGTCACCCTTACCTCGCTGTTGCCGCAAGCCGCGATGACCGCATCGGAACATGAAGTGCACGATGCGCTGACGGAAGGCGTGAGCATCCGGTCGGCGGTAATGCCGCTGCGTGTCATTGTGGGCGATGACGGGCGCGCCACGGCGATAGAGATGGCCGAATGCGAAATGCAGGACAACAAACCGGTTCCGATTGAAGGCACCGAATTCACCCTTGAGGCTGACTTGATCGTCTCGGCGATAGGCCAGGGCGGAAACCTGCACGGGCTCGATGAACTCGACAATGGCCGCGGACTCATTGACTCCGATGCGTTCTATCAGGTTGCCGATCGCCCGGGCCATTTTGTGGCGGGCGATATTATCCGCCCGCATCTGTTGACCACAGCTATCGGTCAGGCATCCGTGGCGGCCAATTCAATTGATTTATTCCTGCGCGGTGAATCGCAGAAAAAACGTCCCAAAGTCGATGTGAATCACTTCAACCTGATGGATAAACTGGCCGAGGCACAACTCGCACCCTCGGAGCGATTCGAGGCGGCCAACTGGGGAACTGACCAGGCTGACTACGCCGTGCATAATTACGAGGATCGCTCGGCACACGAAGTAGCCGCTGCCGATGAACTTTTCCTCGGACACTGGAAAAAGGAGGATCGCAATACGCGCCCCGAAAATGTGCCGGCGGGTGATCAGGTGCTGGGTAACTTCGAGGAGCGCTTGAGCAATCTGACTGAAGAACAGGTGGTGGCAGAGGCGGGGCGTTGCATGAGTTGCGGTATGTGCTTTGAGTGCGATAACTGCATGATCTACTGTCCGCAGGATGCGGTGTTCAGAGTTGACAAAGACAAACGCACCACGGGCCGCTATGTCGACACCGACTACAGCAAATGTATTGGCTGCCACATCTGCTCTGATGTTTGCCCGGCCGGTTATATCGATATGGGCATGGGACATTAGTCAACAATGCGTGTCGCCCATTGCTCACTGGCGTTACTGACATTGCTGGTCACAATCTGGTCGTGGCCGCTGGCGGCCGATCGCGGGCCGGTGCTACCACCACCTGCGTTTGGTGAACAATGTGTTGCCCCCACTGATGTGATGCGGCGAGATCACATGGATTTGCTAAACCACCAGCGCGATGAAACCGTCATTGACGGGAATCGATCCAATCCGTTCAGTCTCATCGGTTGCGTCAACTGTCACGCGAGTCGCGATGATGCGGGGCAAGCGGTACGTATCGATGCCGAAGGGCAGTTTTGTCAGTCCTGTCACGCCTTCGCTGCAGTGCAAATCGATTGCTTTACCTGCCATGCGGCAGTACCCGAAGAAGTTGTCGGGCTGCTGCCCCCGGCAGGTGATTCTGCGTTGCTTGGCAGCGAATTGCGTATATTGCAGGCCTATGCCCGTGGTCACTGAAATTACCGAAGCAGCCGTCGAACAAACTGGTGTCAGCGCGCGCAGGCGCTTTTTGGCGAAACTTGGTCTGGCGACACTGGCAGTAACCACACCGGTGCTGTCACTCGTGCAATTGCAGGCTGCGACTGCGCAGGGCGCTGACAACAATCGCCGCTGGGGCCTTTTGATCGACACGGCCAAGTGTGCCAGCGGCTGCGATGATTGTGTCCGCGGTTGTGATCGCGAGCACGGCATAGCACCGAGTAAGCGCCCTGAAACCAGTGCACGGTGGATCAGAAAAATCGATCTGCAGGATAAGCTCACCGGACGTGAGAGCTCGCTGCCGGTGATGTGCCAGCATTGTGAGAGCGCACCTTGTATTGATGTATGTCCGACCGGCGCCTCGTTCCGGCGCGCCGATGGTATTGTGCTGGTCAACAAACACACCTGTATTGGCTGTCGCTATTGCATGATGGCCTGTCCTTACAAGGCGCGGTCTTTCATACACGAAAACCTGACCGATCAATTGCCGCGTGCGCCGCGTGGTAAGGGCACAGTCGAGAGTTGTACGCTCTGCGTGCATCGCATAGATGCGGCAAAGGACGGCGAGCAAGCCGACACAGCCTGTGCCGAGGCCTGTACTGCGGCGGGTCACGATGCCATCACATTTGGTGATCTCAACGATCCGGACAGCAAAATCGCCAAAGCGCTATTGGCTGATGATGCGCTGCAAATTCGTAGTGACTTGCAATTGGGCACTGGCGTGCGATACACGCAGTTCTGAGTCCATGCCACTCGATCCCGCTCAATATCG
>CAKZSB010000228.1 GCA_937920585.1 uncultured Granulosicoccaceae bacterium
TTTCGCCAGCAGAAAATCACTCCGCAGCAGCAGGTCGATTTCGCCAAACGCTGGGGCGAGATCAATATCAACCGCTTTTTCACCGCCAGTGCCGAGCACCCGCTGATTGCCGAGGTTCGCAAAGACCCTGAAAACACAATGAATATCGGTGCCATCTGGCATACCGATCACTCCTACGATCTGGCGCCGGCGATGGGCTCGATTCTATATGCCCGCGAGGTGCCGCCAGTCGGTGGCGATACGTTGTTTTCCAGTATGCATGCCGCGTGGCTGGCCTTGTCCGACGGGCTCAAGCAGACGTTAGCGGGGCTCCATGCGCGGCATTCCAGCCGACACGTATTTGGCCGCATCACGCCCGAGACATTTCCCGATCTCGCCGGTCGAATCGGCAACGCACATGAAGCCACGCAGGATGCAGTGCACAAGGTCGTGATTCAGCACCCGGAATCCGGCAAAGAGATTCTCTATGTCAACCCGCAATTTACTGTCGGTATTGATGGCTGGGAGCAGGCTGAGTCCGATGCCTTGCTCGGTTATTTATATCAGCATGCTGCCAAGCCCGAGTTCACCTGCCGTTTCAAGTGGGAGGAAGGCTCCATGGCCATCTGGGACAATCGCGCCACCTGGCATTGTGCACTGAACGACTATCAGGGCCATCGCCGATTGATGCATCGAATTACACTGGAAGGCGTTGAGCTGGAAGGTGCCCGCGATCCGCAGTTGGCCAAAGCCAGCTAAACCGGCCTGCGTGACCATGGCATTGTGATATTCACTTTGCCAGGCGCAAGACAACAATTTGGAGGAAAGCGATTATGAAAGCCGTCTATCTTCTCGGTGACAGGCAACTCGAGATTCGCGATATACCCGACCCGACGCCGGGTCCGGGTGAAGTCATTCTCGAGATCAAGGCCTCTGGCATGTGTGGTAGTGATCTCAAGTTCTACCGCGTCGTCGGCGGTGCGGCAGCGCTGGGTCTGGGCGGTGATGGCGAGCCGGTGATCGGTGGCCACGAGCCCTGTGGCGTGGTGGTTGAAGTTGGGCCGGAAGTCTCCGAGCGCCAGGCCAGAATCGGCATGCGCGTAATGAATCACCACTACACCGGCTGCGGCACTTGCCGCCACTGCGCGACGGGATGGTCGCAAATGTGTGATGACGGGCCACTGGTGTTTGGTGCAACCGGTAATGGCGCACATGCGCGCTACATGAAAGTGCCGGCCCACACGCTGGTACCGCTACCCGAAGATCTCTCTTTCAAAACCGGCGCTGCGATCTCTTGCGGCACCGGCACCGCGTTTGGCGCACTGGAACGTCTGCAACTTAGTGGCACAGATACCATCGCCATCTTTGGCCAGGGACCGGTCGGCCTGAGCATGACCCAGCTTGCAAGCGCGATGGGGGCGCGCGTCATAGCACTCGATGTCGATCCCGAGCGCCTGAAGCGTGCCAAAGCGTTTGGTGCTGCGGAAACCGTTAACGCCGGGGAAGGCAACGTGATTGAGGCGCTATATGATTTAAGCGGCGGCCACGGCGTTGAATGCTCGGTCGATTGCAGTTCATCACCGCAGGCGCGGTCGCAAGCGATCAAATCGGCAAGAAAATGGGGCAGGGTGGCCTTTGTTGGCGAAGGCGGCGATGTCAATATCGATGTGTCCAGCGATATGTTGCGCAAGCAGTTGACACTGCTCGGTTCATGGACCTTCAGTAAAACCGGCCAGGCTGACTGCGCACGGTTTGTGGCAGAGCGCAAGGTGGACGTTGATGCATTGTTTACCCATAGCTGGTCGCTCGATCAGGCCGAAGAAGCTTATAAGTTATTTGATACCCAAACGACCGGTAAGGGCGTATTGATACCGGATTCCGATTAACTGGCTATTCCAGACTTGTGGTAACAAGTACGTGTGCCCGCGTCTGCTATAGTCGTGTAATACTGGATTGGCCAATTCCAGTTCTTTGGCACTGTTGTCGCAGGTGGTCATCCATGATCACGCTGTTGGTTTATTGGTAACCTGGTAAGTCTGCGGAAAAAGTAGCTTGTGATGCTCGACGATAATTTCGACACCCTCGACTTAGTTGACTTTCCGGTTTTTGTACTGGATGTCCAGTCAGGTGGTGGATACATTTATCGTAAGTCGAATATTGCCAACGTAGAAATGACCGGCATACCTGCGCGAGAAATGGAGGGTAAATCACCAGCTAATGTATTTCCACTTAGAATACATAAAGCGCTTGAGAAAAACTACGATAGAGCGCTAAAGCGTCGCCGTAAAATTCAATATGAAGTCCTGATACCTCTTCCAACGGGTGAAAGGCGTCTGAAAACCTCTCTGGTACCTACGTTTGGCGAAGCCGGTGACGTTGTTCGCCTCGTTGGTTCATCAATCGATGTATCCGAACGATATGAAAGTGCCGAGCGACGCTTGGCTACGGACGCAAGTGCTCATCAACTATTGAAAGAGTCAGAGTTGTATGTGTCGATGGCGGCACATGACTTACGTACTCCAATGCGAAATGTGAAGCTGCTGGCGGAAATGTTGCGAGACGATTTTGTTGATCACGGTGATGGCAAAATGCAACTCATTGAATCGTTGGTTGATGTTGCTCAGCGATCGTCAGAACTACTCACAGAAGTATTGTCCTATACACGTACCAAGCAGACCGAGCAAACAGCCAGTCATGTATATTCATTCGACGCAATGTGCCAGAACATTGTGGCTGCACTGGATCCGATGAGCAACCATATTATTGAATTTCCGGATATCATGCTATATGGAGATGGCGTAACCCTCCATATTATCGTCAGGAATTTGATAGATAACGCACTAAAACACAGTAATCGTGATCAAGCGCGTGTCAAAATAAATCTGGACAAAATTGAGAGCGGTCTTCTTCATTTTTCCATTGCCGATAATGGTGTCGGATTGGAAAGCCCCGGCGCGATATTTTTGAGTGAGGGTAAATTTAGAGCCGGTACGGGTTTTGGTTTACTGGCAATTAAACAACTAATTGCATCAAGAGGTGGGTCGATTTCGGCCGAAAATATAACGCAAGGTACTGGCGCATTGATAAACTTCACCTTTCCCGGCGACTTGCGCGAATCCGACGCTGACGCGACAATATAATACCTAAAAGACGTTTTCCAGATCCTTCTGTAAATTTTGCGGAGAATCTTTCAAGCGGCAACTCGATGTGTTTCCACGTGCATGGGCCAATCGAAGACAAATGTGGTGCCTGAAAACCTGGGCGGATCAGATATTATAAAAATCGTACCCCCATAGCGATCAACCAGTTTTCTCACAAGTGCCAGGCCAAGTCCGCTTCCCTCTACTTTGTCTTTTGTCTGCAGTGTTTTGAAGATAGTGAAAACTTGTTCGTGGTATTTCGACTCAATCCCGGGGCCGTTGTCCTTGAATTCAATTTTCATTCTGTCACTAAATCTTTTGACCACAATTTCAATTTCTAGTGGTTTATCAGTGCAGTGCTTGATGGAATTGCCGAAAAGATTGGTCAGCACCTGCCTCAATGGTACCTGCTGTGTGTGAATAAGCGAAAACTCGGAGGAAATCTGAACTTCACATCGCTTGTCGGGATCAACTAGTTCTCTCACTTCATGTATCAGGCTGAAAAGATCGACTTCCTGAGCATCGTACTGCTCAATCCCCATCTTCGAGTATTCCAGGAGATCTGTCTGAAGTTGTGAAAGCCTCTGGGCACGGCTGAGTAGTTTTTGGAGATTGGAGGTGGCTTCTTCTGGAAGCTCATCATGAAAATCCTCCAAAGTCCAACTCACCAGATTTTGAATTGCAATCAGAGGCGACTTCAGATCATGCGATGCCGCGTATGCAAATTGCTCGAGTTCATTGGTGGAGCGCCGTAACTCTATGGCATTTGCTTTAAATATTTGTAAAGAAGAAGCCATCCGGCCTAGTTCGTCTTCTCCGTCTACATCTATTGATCTGCTAGTAATCCCGTCTGCAATATCGGCAACGGCACCAGTAAGTAGTTTTATTCTACGATTTAGCTGTTTTTCAATGACAAAGTGAACCACAGATATGGCAATAAGTAATACCAGTGCGCCCACAACTAATAGAAGTATCACTGTAAAGAGCAGGCTGCGCTTAAATTCCTCTGAGTATTTCCGGGTATTCGATGAGATATCGGAAACCATTTCATGAACCTGCTTCGACAAACTTTCTGCCCGATCGAGATAGCGTAGATGTTCCTGGCCCATTCTCGAAACCAACTGAGCTTTACGTGATGCATTGTCAAAAAGACCGTCATCTCCCAGGCTGAGTGCCCTGATGCTCGCCAGTATTCGGGCCTGAGTTTTCTTGCTCCCCGAGTTATCAAGGTAAGCGAGAATCTGGGTAATATTTCGTATTTCCAGTTCGGCTTTGCTCCTGGTGTTGTTAATCTCTTCGGCTGATAATAGTGATGAGACCTGACTTATAGACTCCATGAGGTTGGTAATTCTAAAAGATAATTCGACAGTGCTATACTGATAACTCAGTTCGCTTTTTACATCCTGAATAAACGGTTCCATGTCAGCTGCGCTGATGGACGATGCTTTGTCGATGGTGTTATGTAGTCTGGCAGTCGCATCAAGGTGTGCCGGCTCTGCTTCACTTGAATAGGTCTTTCGATTCGCGACAAGGTTTTTGATGGCAGTGTTAATATAGAGATCCAGAATTAATATCTCTCGTCTGAGACTGGCTATACTGCCGACAATCGTTGTTAGTCCTTTAAGATGCGATAGGGAATCCGTAACAGTGAATGTGCTTTTTGTTTTGGCGTAGTATTCTTCCTGCTCTGTAAAAGCGTCCTCGAGATGCCTTGACGTCTGGTTGATTAATTTCGACCAATGGTCAAGCTGATAAAGGGAGGTTTCCGCAGTAACACGGCTTGAATGGCTCGTGATTGTCGCCAGGAGAGCTTCCATTTTTTGTGAGCGTTCCAGCGCAGGAAGCGATAGAGAAATTGCGGAATTTTGCGCGTGAAGTAAATTTTTGAGTTGTAGACCACTAATGAGATAGCTCGCGAATACCAGTGCGACGATCAGAATCAGGCAGTATCTTAGTGTTCTTACCAGATCCCGTTTGTATGCACTATTAAAGAACATGCACTAATGATCAGTAACTTGTACTACAAGTGGGCGCCAATGTTGGGTGGGCAGATTTCTGGCAGTGGTTTTCATTTAGGCAGTATTACCAGTTGTGAAAATTCCTTCAACATCAGAATTGCATTAAGCAAAGACTCCGTTGGATTGTCCTTTACAATGTAACCTGAAATACTTTTTTCGTATGCGGAATCTACATCAGAGGGGGCATCTGAAGTCGTCAACACAAAGACGACCAATTTTCTGAATTGAGGGTGGCGACGAATTTCGTCGAGAAACTCCAGTCCGCTCATCCTGGGCATGCTTAGGTCCAGTGTGATGATAAAGGGAGGTAACTTCCCGGTTTCAGTAAACTCGGTGTGCAGTATGTCAAGGGCTTCCAGACCGTCTGATGCAGTGAGTA
The DNA here is from genome assembly GCA_937920585.1 of uncultured Granulosicoccaceae bacterium. Classification (GTDB taxonomy): domain Bacteria; phylum Pseudomonadota; class Gammaproteobacteria; order Granulosicoccales; family Granulosicoccaceae; genus CAKZSB01. The sequence goes on from CAKZSB010000228.1 coordinate 5,517, forward strand.
CCTTGTTTGAGATGTTGAGCTTTTTTAATGAGCGTTTTATCGCCATAACACTAATCTCGTCGTCGTCGACGATCAGGAAATTTACCGGCTCGAAATCGTTTGCCATATTCAATCCATAGAGGCCACAGTTGTTTGTAGTTGAAGGATAGC
>CAKZSB010000229.1 GCA_937920585.1 uncultured Granulosicoccaceae bacterium
GTTCTATGACGCGGCGGATGATCGGCTTGCGCGCGATAACTACATGAGCTGTGCCTCTTGCCACAACGACGGCGGCGGCGATGGCAGGGTCTGGGATTTCACCCGGTTTGGCGAGGGACTACGCAACACCATTTCGCTGCGCGGTCGTGCCGGTATGGCGCATGGCCCGCTGCACTGGTCGGGCAATTTTGATGAAACACAGGACTTCGAAGGGCAGATTCGAGCGTTTGCCGGCGGCAGCGGATTAATGGCCGATGCCGACTTCAACACCGGTACGCGCAATCAGCCACTGGGGGACCCAAAAGCCGGCGTCAGCGCCGAGCTCGATGCACTATCGGCCTATCTCGCATCGCTGACACAAACCGAAGTCAATCCGCAGCACGCTTTGCCGCCTTCAGAAAGTGCGCTGCGCGGCCAGGTAGTTTTCGATGCACAAAACTGCGCCGCCTGCCATCGCTACCCCGCCCTGACCGACTCGGGCAGCGGGCCACGGCATGATCCTGGCACCATAAAACCCTCCAGCGGTTCGCGACTGGGCGCGGTGCTCGACGGCTTCGATACACCAAGCCTGTATGGACTCGCCTCCAGTGCCCCGTATCTGCACGATGGCTCGGCCGCTACCCTCGAGGCGGCGATCGCGGCGCACAACACCGCCGCAGTTGAATCCGACGCACTGCAGGATCTGGCGAACTTCTTACGTGAACTGCCACAGATCGATGTTACCGATGCGTCGAGCACTGCTCGATTATCGACAACGCTGGTCTCAGGCGTCTGGCGCCAAATCTCTCTGCCGGCAGATGTGTATGGATTGACGATCGAGCAGATTTTCGCCGTTCTGCCGCGGGACAGTTACGGTGTCAGCTGGACTTTGTTCGGGTTCAACCCGCAAACCGGGGCCTACTATTCAATGGCCGTCGACGACACACTCGAATCAGGCACCGGCTACTGGGCCATTCAAGCCAGCGGCGAGGACGTCACGATATCCCTGCCAACCGGCCTGAATCGCAGAGCCGCAACGACTTCTGCCAATTGCCCCTCAGCGCGCGGCTGCTTTGCAATACCACTTGGCAAACACAGCGATCCGCAGGCAGCGGCGTCGTGGAACATCGTTGGCAACCCGTTCCCGAATATCGTCAACGGCTCGGGTTTACGTATCGTGCAGGGTAATGACAGCTATACCCTCACTGAATCGCAGAACACATCGCTCACCACAAGCCAGCTGTTTGTCTACACCGGTGAGGCGGGTTATCGAAGCGTCAGCGAATCCGAACAACTCAATCCCTGGGACGGGGGCTGGATGGCGCTTTACCCGCAGGCACCAGAGGGTCTTTCACTGCTGGTACCTGCCACTTCACCTGATATGTAGCGGCGCAAATACAGGCAGGCTTGCAAAACTGTTCGTTCACCGGCCGCAAGGCCGGTGTTCGCGATCCTGAACCAGACGGACGGATCAGCATCTACTTCAAACTCGCATGCCGGTTCGGTTTCTGATCTACCCCCGCTGATGGGCTGATTGTCTCGCCGTCCACAATTGATGGGCTGGCGTCCAACAGGCTATCAATGCGTGCTTTGCTGCCGGATAATTCAGCCTCGGCTCACCGCAAGGCGACAAACTCCCATGCTCACCACATCACGCAGCCAGCTTCTGCTGACCGGACTGGCAGGCCTGCTCGCTGCGATTCTGGTTGGCATTGGCGAGTATCTGCTGCACTACGATCCACAGGCGAGATTCAGCCACGGCGGCTATGAGTTCATGCAGGGGATTGCCACCAGCAGAACAACCAGCGGACATTTCTTTGGCGTTCTGGGTGCAACACTTTATCCGCTGGGTTGCTACCACATATACCTGATGCTCAAACCCGCCAGTCAGCGTATAGCGCTAACGGCGTTTCTCGTCGCCGTATTCGGCTTTATTGTCGGCACTGTATGGATCGGCTCGCGTGCCAGTGTCTCCGCGCTGGCACAACTTCCCGCCACAGCAGAGCTTGACGCGCTGATTCGCCTGTATGAGCTGCGTTACGAGACACTGCTGCACATCATTCGCATCACCACGCTGATTCTGTCGATTGTTATTGTGTGGCTGGCGCTGACCGGCCGATCGCTCTATCCACGCTGGATCGCTATTTTCAATCCGGTGCTGCTGTTGGTTGCCAACTTTGTACTCTTTGCCGTGTTACCGGCTATTGGCAAACACACGATGCCAATCGCACTGAATGTGGCTTTTTCAATATTCTTTCTACTCTCACTGTTGATCGCCTCGACGACTCGCAAGTTGAGCGACCCGGTTTATTCCACCACGAGCCAATCATGAGCATTGCACGATTACTGAAGTCAGTTTTTTACCTGATACTGTTTCTGATCATTTCACTGATTGCGCTGGTTTATGGTTTGAGCGTTCACGACCGCGCTATCGACTACGATGTATCGCTTGGCGATACCGCTGTGCCCGAATTTTCACATCAGCAAATCGACTTTGTGCCCGCCTACGACAAAGCCCTCACCCTGCCGTTTACGGCTGGTGCGGTCATTGATATCGACAACGATGGCATCGACGAACTCTTTTTCGGTGGCGGTATCGATCAACAGGATGCTTTCTATCGCTATGAAAACGGCAGCTTCGTGGCGATCACGGATTCAACCGGATGGAACAAAACAACACCCGATGATACCTACAGCGCGATCAGCCTGGATCTCGATAAAGACGGCGATGCGGATATGCTGGTCACGCGGCAGTCCGGCGTTTGGCTCTACCTGAACGACAACGCCACATTCGAGGGGCAAAAACTCGAACTGGAATGGGATGAAAAGTCCGTGCCGCTCTCTGTCGCAGTGGCCGATATCAATCGCGATGGTGAATACGACTTGTACGTTTCCGGCTACATCGCACGTGAACACGTAGAGGGACAAACTATTTTCAATCAGGTGTACGGCGGTATCAGTGCGATGTATATCAACCAGGGCAATCACACTTTTTCCAACATCACCGAAGCGGCGGGGCTCTACTACCAGCACAATACTTTTCAGGCTGTATTTATCGATGTCGATGATGACGCACTCGAAGACCTTGTCGTCGCACACGATACCGGCCAGGTGCGGACCTGGAAAAACAACGGTGATTTAACCTTCACCAATATGCCCAACCCTACCAGCGATTACTTCGCCTATCCGATGGGCATAGGGGTCAGCGACTACAACAATGACGGCCAGACCGATTTCTTCTTCTCTAACGTTGGCTCAACCGGACCAGACGCCCTGGTGCGAGGTGACCTGCGCGACGAACAGATACTGAACAAGGACTGGCTGCTGTTTAAGAACAACGGTGAATTCAATTTCGAAGATGCAGCGGAACAGGCGAAAATTGCAGACTACGAATTCTCCTGGGGCGGTGTTTTCGAAGACTTCAACCTCGACGGGCGCGACGACCTGGTGGTTTCCGAAAACTATATCGAGTTCCCCACTCATGCTATCGCAGCCCTGCGACTGAACGGCCGATTCATGATTCAGAACGCCAGCGGTGAGTTCGCCGCCGTGGGCGAACAGGCCGGGGTTCAAAATCGCCATTTCGGTATTTCACCGCTGGTATCGGATTTCAACGACGATGGCTACCCGGATCTGGTCCATGTAAACCTCGAGGGGCCACAGCAGGTTTTTCTGAGCAAAGGCGGTGATCAGTCCTGGTTGAAGATTCGCCTGCCCGACACCGTCGAATCCATTGGTGCCGAAGTCACCGTTACCCGCAGCGATGGCAGCACGTTGCTGCAAACTTTCATCGTCGGTGAAGGCCTGTGCTCCGATCAAACCCACACGCTAACCTTTGGCCTGGCCGATGGCGAGGCAAGCGCGGTTAATGTCAGCTGGCTGGACGGCAGAACTGCCGAGAGACAAGGCAGTTTTCAAAACACCGTTCTGCAAATCTCTGACTAGACCGGAGCCAACCGTGAATCGCAATTATTTTGTTTATATCCCGCTGGTCGCACTGGTGCTATTTGGCTTGCTCGGCGCGCTGTCGATCAGCTACGCCAACTACCAGGGTGTCAATTGCCCGTACATTTTCTTTGTGCCCGTCTGCTATGTCGTAACCGCTGCCTATGCAGCCATGATGCTCGCGCTGGTGATCCCGCAAATCCATTGCAAACACTATTTATTCAGTGTTGGATGGGGCGTTGCCTTTGTCGTTGCACTGGCGGGCTCGCTCAGCGAGTTCTTCGCAGGCGGCGGCGTTTGCCCTACCAGCGGCGGCGGGCGCCTGGGTGGCGCCGGCCTCGAGGCCGGCGGCATTCCGATGTGCTACCTATCACTGGCCATGCTGCTGGTGATACTTGCACTTTTTCTTGCCGGGCCATACCGGCGCGCCTGCGCAATTCACAATGCGGGCAAGGCACACTAGAAATCGGCGCTTCGCGGCGTGCGTGGAAACGGTATCGCGTCGCGAATATTTTCCATCCCGGTGATGTAGTTAATCAGTCGTTCAAAGCCGAGCCCGAATCCGGCATGCGGCACTGAGCCATAACGCCGCAAATCACGATACCACCACAACTCCTCGGCAATGCCCTGCGCCTGCAATTTTTCGTCGAGCACATCGAGGCGTTCCTCGCGCTGGCTGCCACCAATAATTTCACCGATACCCGGAGCCAGCACGTCCATCGCCGCAACTGTTTTACCATCGTCGTTTTCACGCATGTAAAAC
>CAKZSB010000230.1 GCA_937920585.1 uncultured Granulosicoccaceae bacterium
AACCCGACGCGTGAGCGAGGCACGATCACAAGGTAACCCGACGCGTCAGCAAGGCACGTCCACAAGGTAACCCGACGCGTCAGCGAGGCACGATCACAGGGAAGCCCGACGCGTGAGCGAGGCTCGATCACAGGGAAGCCCGACGCGTGAGCGAGGCTCGATCACAAGGTAGCCCGACGCGTGAGCGAGGCACGATGACAGCGGTAACCCGACGCGTGAGCAAGGCACGTCCACAAGGTAACCCGACGCGTGAGCGAGGCACGATAACAGCGGTAACCAGATTAGTCAGCGAGCCCACCTGACAACCCGACCTTCATACGTAGCGCAAACGACTATGCAGTACATTCACCACCACGAAACCACCCACCCCACCAGCGCGACACTCGCCACCGCCAGCACCAACCCAAGCCACCATCGCTGGAAAAAAACTGTTGGCAGCTCTGTGCTCAATGGCCATTGCATCCAGCCAGTGAACATCGGTTTGACGAGATTCTGTGCCGCGCGCAGTGCGTAGAGCAGCACCATCAGCAAGTGTATGCCGATAACGACTTTGAGAATATCGCCGTTGAGGTGATGCAGGTGCAGCAGTTCTTCCGATAAACCACCCGGCAACAATCCGTAAAAAACCCCTTCTATCAGCTCATCTTCATCGGCAATAAACAATCCACTGACAGCCTGAAAGCTCAACAGCACGAGCATTAACAACACCGCCCAGCCACCGGCGGCATTGTGGCCGCGCTCGGGCGCCACCTGCCCCCGCGCCAGATGCCCCAGATGGGCGAGCGCTCGCAGCGGACTGGCGACAAGTTTTACAAGCTTTGCGTTGCCACTTCCCACAAACCCCCAACAAAGGCGAAACAGCAACAACGCCAGCACAAATTCACCGACATTGCGGTGCCACTCGAAAAACTGCCAGCCGGTGGTTCCACTGATCAACAGGAACAACACACAGCCAGCCAGGCTCCAGTGAAAAAGCCGGATCCAGATATCCCAGATCCGGACTTTTTGCGCACCCGCAGTATCGGCGCTATCACTCATTCGTTATACGACTACTTTTTCTCGGCGCGAAAATCATCGTGACAGCCTTTGCAGCTTTTGCCAGCCGCACCCATCGCACTCTTTAGTTCGTCGAGACCGTTGCCTGCAACTGCCTGCAAACCAACAGCCGCCTCGTTCATGGCCTTGCCCGCTTCGGTAATCTTCGGGTAGGTATCCCAGATAGCGGGCAGTGCGCGATTCTGGCGATTCGCATCGTCACCATTGTGCGAGCCCGGCGGCCACATGGCGCTTTGATTCATCGAAACCGCAGCCAGCAGATTGTCGGCAGCGGCGCTTGCGGCATCGGCGTTGTAATCGATCTTGCCCTTGGCCATGCCACCGAGTATGCCCAGGTTAAAACTGTAGAGCTGCATCAATGCCTGGCGCGCTTTGATGGCTTTATCGTGCGGCCCGTCGTCTTTGGCGAAACCCGAAGTCGCAACCACCAGCGCCGCAGTCATCACCGCGATCAATTTAATCTTCATGTCGTTCTCCAATGTGAACCCGAATGTTGTCCTGCGATACGATCCTAACAAACGGCACTCGGAAGTCACACTGCGAATCAGTGCATTCCTGCACAGGCAGTGTTCATTTTTGCACTGATCGTGACAGCAGCCCTCGACGATAAAAAAACTCATCACTCGAAACGGCGGCATTAATCGGCAAATAGCTGCTTTAACTCCTCGTGCAGGAACCTTTTGACCAGCCGGATGCGCAGAGTGTCGCGTAAATCGGCATGACTGAGCAGCCACAAATCGTTGGATACCAGGGGATCGCTGGTCGCGAGCTTAACCAGCGCGCTGTTATGCGCCAGTAAATAATCCGGCAATACCGCGATTCCCGCGCCAGCGGCGCACAACCGGCAGGCGGTCAGCAAACCGTTAGCCGTGACTATCCCGCAGCCAGCGGCCATGCGTTCTGCCAGCCAGTTGTAGAATGCCGCGCGATGGAATGTTTCGTCGAGTACAACAAAGCGCTGACCTTCTGTGCGCAACGGAAACCCGGATAAACCCTTCTCATCGATATACGACTGCGCTGCGCAGGGCACAAAGTGCATCGTAGCTACCTTGCGCCCGATGAGCTCTGGCGGCGGTTCAACACAGGTTCGCAAGGCGATATCAGCCTCCCGATTGGTGATATCACTCAACTGGTTGGCAACGCGCAGATTGATCGTCAGCTCGGGATACTGTTGCTGCAGACGGGTGATAACTCCCGGCAGCACATAGTAGCCCAGCGTATCGGTGGTGGTGATGCTTACCGGGCCTCGAATCTGTTGATCGACACCACTTATGCGGCGCGAAATATCATCGACGGCCTGTTTCATTTTCTGCACTTCGGCGTGCAGTGTCTGGCCGGCAGGGGTCAGTAAATGCCCCTGCGCGGTGTGATCAAAAAGATGCGTCTCCAGTTCTTTTTCGATGGCGCGCACTCGACGCAGCACCGTGGTGTGACTGACCCCGAGATCGCGAGCCGCTTTGGACAGCGAACCGGCATCGGCCAGCGCCAGAAAAAAACGCAGGTGATCCCAGCTTGCGTTCAACTGTTCACTTGTCCGCGTTATTGTCTAACACCGTGGATTCAAGTCAGTTGCGCCTTGAACAAACCAACCGTTCGCTCCCAGGCGAGGTTTGCCGCAGTCTCGTTGTAACGCGGTGTAGAGTTGTTGTGAAATCCGTGCCGCGTACCGGCGTAGAGGTGTCGCTCGAAGGTGGCACCGGCAGCTTGCAATGCCACTTCGAAATCGGGCCACATAGCGTTGATGCGTTTGTCATCCTCTGCCGATTGAATCACCAGCGGTGCGCTGATTCTGGCGACCTCCGCCACCGCTGGTGCCGCGCCGTAGAACGGCACGCCGGCCAGCAGTGCATCGCCCATTTCCACCGCCAGAAAATTGGTCACTCCTCCGCCCCAGCAAAAACCGGTCGCCCCAAGCTTGCCGGTGGAATCTGCATGTGCGGCCAGCATTTCTGCGCTGTTGAGCATGTCCTGTTTAAGTTGTTTCTGATCGAGACCGCGCTGCAAGACTTTGCCATCGTCGTCATTGCCAGGGTATCCACCGACCGGCGCGAGGCCGTCCGGGGCAAGCGCCAGAAAACCCTCAACCGCCAGGCGTCGCGCCACGTCTTCAATGTAGGGATTCAGGCCGCGATTCTCATGGATCACCAACACCGAGGGAAACGGTCCGTCGCCAATCGGGCGCACGAGGTAACCGCGCATCGTCCCGGACGTACCACCGGGCGAATCGTAATCAATGTAGTTGGCTTTGATGCGCTCATCGGTAAACGATATCGTTTGCGCTTCGGCATAGCGAGGTAACAGTGCCTGTGCCATCACAAGCCCGGATACACCCGCAATCGTAATACCCGAAGCGCGACGCAGAAACTCGCGCCGATCGTATTCGCCGTGACAATATTCATCATACAGATCGTAAATCTGTTGATCGATCTCCAGGGCTTCAGGTGAATTATCAATTTTCCTGTTCATGCTTTAGCTCCTTTCCTGTGCAGGTAAAAATTTATCTTACGCACCTCGCACCGCTGCCGGAAGGCAACATGGCGTCGACCGCGCGCCTGTCTTTGCTTTCTAAACGAATTGCTACACGATCTCCACAGCGATGCAGCCAACTTTGCCGGATCTTTGCAAACGTGCGGATTGGCAAACCTGATCCCAAACGCTTTCGGCATACGCGACGCCACCGACTGGCGAGGCATCCGTGGTATTCTTCCGCCCACGCCCGGGCGCTGTGCAAGTACGCCAAAACCACGCTAGCCTGAAACTGCGGGAGTGATTCGCGCACAGTCGCTGGCACCACCTCACGAAACAGAGAGTGCAATGAGTCAGGCTCAATACGAACGCCGCGATGATATCGCCATCATCAGCATGGATAACCCGCCCGTCAATGGATTGGGCCACGGCCTGCGAACCGGTATTGTCGAAGGTCTGGCGCGGGCCAACGCCGATAGCGAGGTTACCGCTATCGTGCTGACCGGCATCGGCCGCGCCTTTTCAGGCGGTGCCGACATTCGCGAATTCGGCACCCCGCTCGCACTGGCAGCACCTCGCCTGGGCACGGTTATCGATCATGTCGAAGGCTCCGACAAACCCGTCATCGCCGCGATTCATTCGGTTGCGATGGGCGGTGGCCTGGAGCTGGCACTGGGCTGCCATTACCGGGTCGCCGCCAGCGGCGCATTGATCTCTCTGCCAGAAGTTAAAATAGGTATTCTGCCCGGGGCCGGAGGCACCCAACGCCTGCCGCGCATTCTGCCACTGGAAATGGCGACCAACATGATTGTCTCCGGTGAGGCAATCAAATCGGAGAAATTCGCAGAGACGGCCCTCTTCGATCAAATTGTCGACGGCGATCTGATCGACACGGCAGTCGCCTTTGCCAGACAGGTAGTCGCCGAAGGCAGCAAGAAGCCTCGTGTAAGAGACATGAAAGTGGAGCACGAAGACGCCGAGGCCTACCTGCAGTTCTCACTTAATACAGTGCGCGCGATGAGCCCGCACATGCCTGCTCCGGCCAAGTGTATCGAGGCGATACGCGGTGCAGTCAGCCTGCCTTTCGATGAGGGAATGGCCGCCGAGCGAGCCGGTTTCATGTCGCTGGTCAGCACGCCTGAGGCCGTTGCACTGCGGCACGCATTCTTTGCCGAACGTGCCGCCAGCAAGATTCCGGATGTACCAAAAGACACCCCGCTGCGTGACGTTAATACTGTCGCTGTCATCGGCGCCGGACTGATGGG
>CAKZSB010000231.1 GCA_937920585.1 uncultured Granulosicoccaceae bacterium
AATTGGCCCGGGCTCCCCATGCAACTGTCCGAGTCTGTCAGAGCGGTCGATTCGATCATCATTGAGAGATTACCGTTCACTGTGCACTTACGGCTACTGCAATCCAGGAGATTGTTGGTGTCTGATAGACAAGGTTGTACACTTATATATACAAATCCTATTTTGATCGAACTCACTGCTGAGTATGCAGTCGCTGCAAATCTAATTTATTCATTTATCGGGAGGCAAATTTTACGACATTGCGCCATGCAAAATAAATAATTTGGTTTTTTACGATTGAAAGTGCAATATTACCCACTGGCGTGCAGTCTCCGGCGCCGAAAGCCAATATTCACTAAGGGGATTCACCAAATGCTACATCGAATCATTCGTATCGGTTCTGCGGCGGCCGTCGCCATGACACTCGGCCTGTCCGGCGCGCATGCGCAGGATTTCAAACCTGAAAATCCACAATGTATCGCCCCGTCAAATCCGGGTGGCGGCTGGGATTTTATTTGCCGAACCACCGCCAAATTTCTGTTTGACCTGAAAGTCATCGAGGACTCAATGCAGGTGACTAATATGTCCGGCGGCGGCGGCGGCGTTGCATTTGCCCACGTCACCAAAGAGCGCAACGAAGACAACAACCTGATTGTCGCGGCATCCATGAGCACCAGTGCGCGAATCGCCCAGGGCATCTACGAGGGCGCCACCCAGGACGACGTCCACTTTCTCGCCACGTTCGGCGCGGAGTATGGTGCGATCGCGGTTCGCGCCGATTCAAAATACAAAACGCTCACCGAAATGATGGACGACATCAAGGCCGATCCGCGTTCTGTGGGTATCGCCGGTGGCTCATCGGTAGGCAGCTACGATCACATCAAACCCATGCTGGTTGCCCAGAAAGCGGGGCTTGAAGATGTCACCAAGCTCAAGTACGTCTCATTTGACGGCGGCGGTGAAGCGATGACCGGCCTGCTGTCCGGCGCGACCGAAGCACTGTCTGGCGACTTTTCAGAAATGCTCGGGTTTATGGAGTCGGGTGATATACGAATCATCGCGATCCTCGCGCCCGAGCGACTGAAAAACTTCCCCGACATCGCCACCGCCAAAGAGCAGGGCTACGACGTAGTCGGTGCCAACTGGCGCGGACTGTACATGCCAGCCGGCGCATCGGATGAAGCCAAGGCGTTCTGGAGTGAGGCAATTCAGACGATGGCCGCCGACGCCGGCTTCCAGCAAACGCTTGAAGATGCAGCTATGGCCCCTTTCAATAACTTTGGCGACGACATGTACAACTTTGTTGCCGGCAGCATCGACGATATCACCAAGCTGTCTAAAGAGATCGGTATCATCCAGTAAGCACTCGGGAGGCTCGGACTGATCCGCCAAAGCCGGATCAGTCCGACCACCTATTCCTTGTAACTCAACACGCCGTTCACAGACAGAGCACAACATGAGCGATCGCATCTTTGGTGTATTCGGGCTGGCCCTGGCGCTTTTTTATCTATGGGCCGCGTCGATCATCAAGGACAGCTTCATGGTCGACGTGGTCGGCCCGCGAGCGTTTCCCTATATGGTCGGCACGGTGCTCGCCCTGTGCTCGATTTACTTTATTCTGCGCCCCGACGATGAACCCGCCTGGCCGGCACTGAAAGGCTTTGCAGAAATCATTTGCGCCGCTGCCGTCATGTTGGTCTACGCCTGGGCACTGCCCGAATTCGGCTTCTTGATTTCAACTGTGTTTGCCACCGCTTATCTCACCTGGCGCCTCGGCACACTGCCCCACTGGGCGCTGCTGACCGGCGTGCTCACATCAGGGGGAATTTATATCGTCTTTCACCTGATCCTGGGGCTTTCGCTTGCCAAGGGTCCTTTGGGCTTCTAACCTGACGATGGAAATTTTCTCACTGCTCGGCGACGGCTTTGCCGTCGCGCTGACCCCTCAAAACCTGTTTCTGGCGTTGATGGGCTGCTTTCTTGGCACCCTGATGGGCGCCCTTCCAGGCCTTGGGCCCGCCAACGGCGTGGCCATCCTGATACCGATCGCATTTTCACTCGGGCTGGGGCCGACGCCGTCACTGATCCTGCTGACAAGCGTTTACTACGGTGCGATGTACGGTGGCAGAATCAGCTCGATTCTGCTCAACATACCCGGCGATGAGCCGGCGATGATGACGTGCCTCGATGGCTATCCGATGGCCCGGGCGGGCAAGGCCGGCGAGGCCTTGTCGCTATCCGGCGTGGCCTCGTTTATCGGCGCCTTCTGTGCCACCTGCGGGCTGGTCCTGCTGGCCCCGCAGCTGGTTAAAATCGCTCTGCTCTTTGGCCCGGCCGAGTACTTTGTGCTGTTCACCGTCGCCTTTGCAACCCTCGGCGGCATCACCTCAACCAATCAGGCGAAGTCCGCTTTTGCCGCTGCACTGGGCCTGGGCATCGCCATGATCGGCAGCGATTCGCAAACCGGATCGCAACGCTTTACCTTCGATCATATTCACTTGTACGACGGCATTGATTTCCTGATCGCGATTGTCGGCCTGTTCGCGTTAAGCGAAGTGTTCATTTTTCTGGAGCACCACAGAAGCGGCACGGGCAACACAGTAACTGCGCCTAAAGTGGGCCGCATACTGCCGGATTTCAAAATGATAAAGAGCTGCATGCCGACGATAGGTCGCGGCACGGCGTTAGGCTTTTTCGCCGGTGTTCTGCCCGGTGCCGGCGCGTCGCTGGGTTCCTTTCTGGCCTACTCGCTGGAGAAACAATCGGTCGACCGCGATGGCAAAACATTTGGCAAGGGAGATCCGCGTGGCGTCGCCGCACCCGAGGCCGGCAACAATGCCGCATCGGGCGGCGCGCTGGTGCCGATGTTGGCACTGGGTGTACCCGGCTCCGGCACCACCGCCGTGCTGCTCGCCGTGCTGTTGCAGCTTAATATCACCCCTGGCCCGTTGTTGTTCACCAAAAACCCGGATGTTGTCTGGGGGCTAATCGCGGCGCTTTTTATCGGCAATTTCATGCTGCTCGCGATGAATATTCCCCTGGTAGGGTTGTTCACCCGCGTACTCATGGTGCCAACCCGGATCCTGATGCCGGTGGTGGCGATGATTTCGTTTGTAGGTATCTACAGCATTACCGGATCGACCTTCGACGTCATGTTAATGGTCGGCTTTGGTGTTGCCGGCTGGATCCTGCGCAAACTCGACGTGCCGCTGGTGCCTGTCATACTGGGGATTCTGCTGGGCAATCAGATGGAAGTTAACCTGCGCCGCGCGATGACGATCTCCGATGGCGACTGGTCCACACTGGTGGGCAGCCCGCTCGCAATTACGTTGTGGATTATCGCCATCGCAGGTTTCGTACTGCCGATGTTTTTTGGCCGTAGAATGAAAGCGCGCATGGATTCGAGCCGCCACACGGACGAGAACGGCGGGTAACAAACGACACACTAAGGCAATAACGAATGCGCATCATGACCCTTCCCTGCGACGGGATCGGCCCCGAGATAATGGCAGCCACGCTGGCTGTGCTCGACACCGCCAACGACCGGTTTGATTTAAGCCTTTCCTTTCACGAGGAAGAAGCCGGCTTCACTAGCCTTAAAAAACACGGTATCACCCTGCGTGAAGAGACGCTTGACCGCGCCCGCCGCGATTTCGATGGCGTGATACTGGGCACCCAGTCGCATATGGATTACCCGCCGCTTGCGCAAGGGGGCAGAAATGTTTCGGCAGGCTTTCGCCTCGGTCTCGACCTCTACGCCAATGTAAGGCCTGCTCTGAGCCGTGAGTTTGTCGCCAACAAAGCGCCCGGCATGGATCTGGTGATTATGCGCGAGGCCACTGAAGGCTTTTACCCCGATCGCAATATGCACGAGGGCGTTGGCGAAATGATGCCAGATCCTGATATGGCCCTGTCGGTGAGAAAAATCACTCGCCGTGCCTCAACCCGTATCTGCGAGCAGGCATTCAAACTCGCGATGCGACGCAGAAAAAAAGTTGCCGCGATCCACAAGGCCAATTCGTTTCTGATGACCGACGGCCTGTTCCTCGAATGTTTTCGCGACGTGGCAAAACAATATCCCGCAGTAGAAACTGAAGAAATTATCGTCGACGCGTTTGCCGCACTGCTGGTGCGACAACCACACCAGTATGACGTCATCGTCGCGTCTAATTTTTATGGCGATATATTATCGGATCTCGCCTCGGAGCTTTCCGGCTCACTGGGTCTGGCCGGCTCCATCAACGCGAACGCAGAAACCGGGCTGTGCTGCGCGCAGGCACAACACGGCTCCGCACCAGACATCGCAGGGCAGAATATCGCCAACCCGACATCGCTGATACTGTCGGCCGCGATGATGCTCAGCTGGCTCGGTGAACAACGCGGTATCGACACCTTGCAACAGGCAGGATTGGCGATAGAGGCAGCGGTCGATACCGTGCTGGAAAATCCGGCTACACGGACACGCGATCTGGGTGGCAATACCAACACCGATGAATTCGGTCGCCTGGTTGCAGCGCAACTCAAGCTATAGCCTGGCATTTAAATGACATCACCCGTTCGAATAGCGCTGATCCACGCCACGCGCGTCGCCATCGACCCGATTGAATCGGCCGCTGCGCAACTGTGGCCAGACGCGGAGCTGGTATCCTTACTTGACGAGGCGCTGTCCGCAGATCGTGCGACGAACCGCGTACCCGATGAAGAACTCGATGCACGGATTGTCGATCTCGCGCGATATGCCGAACGGCTAGACCCCGCCGGCATCCTCTATACCTGTTCCGCCTTCGGCCCGGGTATCGAGCAGGCGGCGGCCTCATCAAAGTTGCCTGTGCTAAAACCCAACGAGGCGATGTTCGAGGCAGCGCTCACCCACGGCACAAAGATCGCGATGATCTACACCTTCGCGCCAGCAGCTAAGATGATGGAGCGAGAGTTTATCGATGCAAAAGAGCAGATCGGCTCCACCGCACAACTACAATCCCTGTTCGCCGACGGGGCACGCGAAGCGTTGAGCCGCGGTGATAACGACACTCACAATCATATCGTTGCGCAAACTGCAGCTCGCGTAAAAGGTGCCGATGTCATTTTGTTAGCTCACTTTTCCACAGCGCAGGCGGCAGTGGCGGTTCGTAAAACAACAAGTACGCCGGTGCTAACGAGCCCCGAGTCGGCGATAGAAAAAATGCAGCGG
>CAKZSB010000232.1 GCA_937920585.1 uncultured Granulosicoccaceae bacterium
TGCGTGGGATGCCCAGCTGCCACTTATTGCGCCGGCCGTGGAGTTGGCCAGAGCCGAGGGCGTAACACTGGTGGTAGAGACTGGTAATGGTACCATGGTCAATTCCTGTTATACCGGTGTCAGGCTGATCGATGATCTCGACGCCCGCGATGTACTGAAAATACTTTGGGATCCCGCCAACAACTGCTGGGCACATGAAACGGCCTACCCGGATGGTTACGATTGCATGCGCGGCGGGTATCTTGGCCATGTCCACATTAAAGATGTACAGGTCGATACACCAAAGGCCACGCTCGAAGTGCGGCCAATGGGGCAGGGGCAGCTGGCGGATCAGTTTGAGCCCATGGCCGAGGCATTGCGCGCCGATCAATACACCGGTGTCATCTCATTCGAGAGCGTCTATCATCCTGGAAACGGCGACTACGAAGCCGGATTTCGCGAAAACTACCCGCGCTTTGCACAGTTGTTTGCTTAACACTGTTAACGGCTAAACATGAAAATGACCAAATGACCTACAAGTGGCAACCAATCTCAGAAAACGAAATACTTCAGGATATATCAGAAATGGAGGTATCACTTGGTATCGGGGAAAAAATGTTTTGGGATTTGGTTAAGGTGAAACCGTCTAAATGGCAACTACCCCCATGGGGAGACGAGGGCGATGGATTTTGGGTTGTGGCTCTCGCAGGTAACATTGCGATTTATTACAATGACATAGAGCATGGGTACAATGTCAGCAGTTATACCGAACATGGCTCACTTTCGGAGTACGTTTGTGATCAAGTGTCTCTGATAGACATAATAGCGAATTTCGTCCGGAGTATTAAAGACAGTTAACAAGGCAAGGCATTCGACCACCAGCGAAACGGTCGCTCGTTCCTCGCGTTGTTTCACTGGTGGCAATTGCCTGCAGCGTTAATTCAGCGTGCGGTGATTCAAGACACTAAGGGAGTCTGGTGTACTCCAGCGCCTGTCCGTCTTCGCTGGAAACCAGAACCACACGATCGGCTGTCGCTTCATATACGTTAGCCGTGCCGGTCGAGCGTTCTTTCATGGCCGACAACAGCGGTTTCACCAGCACGCCCAGGGCGCTGCCGCTGGTCTCTTCAATCGATTCCAGGGTCTGAGAAACTAACTCGCCCTGTATCTGCCAGCTGCCCGTCATTTTCAGTTGCATGTCTATGCCTTGTCCGTCTGTGTCGGCATTCATCACCACAGTGCCGTCTTCACTGTAGCTGACACTCGTCACGCCGCCCTGCTCACCCTGATGAGGATTGAGCACTGTCACGTTCCAGTTGCCGATCAGCATATCGGCGGACAGGGCGCCGACGCCGTCAGCGCCATTGTAGGCGGGTCGAACGGGCGCTTTGCTGGCGCAGCCGACTGTGGCTATCAGGGTGATTGTTGCAATGAAAACAGAGCGAAGACGAGTGCCTGACATAGTGATTTCCTTGTCGCTACGACGGTTTTTTTGAAATGAAAACTGTGACACAGAGTAGCAGATTCCGGCAAAAGGTTTTTGGTCGGCTGGTGCTTGCGCCTTCCGCAGGTCAAACTGGCGTGCAGGCGTCAGCCGATCGTCAAGCGTAAATCCATTCCACACGCTTATTCGATCGACTTGATCGCGCTGTTAACTTTATGTTACAAGATGTAAATCTATGATACCGTATCGCGGGTGCTGTTAGTGCGTTTTAGATTAGTTGAAAAGAAAATGGGTCTTTTGATTGCTTCGCTGGTCGGGTCATCAACCCGCCGGGATTTGTCTGTTGTGTCTCGAGCGGCTGACGATCAAACATGTACGTAGATTACATCTGGGTCTTCAAGGATATCCTCGTCGATCTCGTCAGCCTATACATATACGCCTATCTGATCCTGTATCGCCGCTACGGTAATCGCGAGCTATTCGTGACCTGTGCGCTGTTTAATGTCGCCCTGATGCTGGTCGTCATGTCGATCGTGCGCACCGATTTTAACCTTGCGGTCGGGTTTGGGCTGTTCGCGCTGTTGTCTCTGATTACCGTGCGAAGTGCCCCTTTTAAAATGTCGGAGATGGCGCACTTTTTTGGCGTGATCGCGCTGGCAGTAATCAATGGTTCCGGTATCTCCGATAACGTGTTCGTACTGATGTGCAACGCCCTGGTGGTCGTTTGTGCATGGGTACTGAGCAGTTGGGTGATGAGGTTTCCGGCGAACATAGGGATCGCGCGCCAGGTCAGATCCATGACACTGGTTCTCGAGTACATCGATATGGATGCGTTTCGCGACGCCGGCGAGATGAACAGAAAGTTAACCGAGACTTACGCCGTGGATGTCATTGGTTTCAGTGTGCTCGAAATTGATCACATTCGGGAATCCATGAAGCTTGTGATCAACTATGAAGCGGACCCCGAAGCCGAAGTTGAGCGGCTGGTAGCCGATTATCGCTAACGATGGATGGTAAGCCCGGACAATTCAGTGAACCAGAGCGCGGCGACGCAGACGCCAGCAGCGTCTTTGCGCCAATATCGCTTGCAGAAACACTGTCCGAGGCGGCAATGTTGACTCGCGTCGATAACAAATATCTGGTTAACCGGTGTCAGTTCCACTCGCTATTCAACGTAATTTGCGATCAGTATCGCTTGCTCACGATAAACGAGCAAAGTCGCTTTGCCTATCGTTCAAAGTATTTCGATGATAGCTATCGCGCCTACTATGAGCACCATCAGGGCAGACGTCGGCGCTTTAAACTCAGAATCAGGGAGTATGTCGATAGCGGTGATCTGTATTTTGAATTGAAGCTGAAGGGACTCAGGGGGCAAACAGTAAAATTTCGTGAGTCGTGTGACTCGTTTTACGTAGACCAGCTGGACGACAGCTCGCCTTACTATAAGCTCGCTCGAGACTGGTACGAAAATACCTATCAACGGCGCTTTGCAGAAACGCTCAGCGCGTCACTGATCGTCCATTACGTGCGTATCTCGCTGGTGTCCGTTGCGGGTTCAGAGCGAGTGACCATCGATACGGATATTGTCTACGAGGATACCCACAGCGGTGAATCCTGGGATCTTTCCGAAAACATAGCAGTGGTCGAAACTAAAACCGAAAAGGGGGCCGGGGTGATGGATCATCTACTGAAAAAAAATGGCAGCCGACAGGTATCCAAGTGCTCAAAGTATTGTCTGGGGCTGGCACTGGGCAATCGCGTTGCCAGAGTGAATCGTTTTTTGCCAGTGATCAGAAAGATCAGGGACATTGATCGCATCAGCGCGCCGTTTGAATCCCGGACAGGTTGGTAGAAACCCATGCGTCAATCTTCGGCAATATTATTACTTGCGGTGTTCGGCGTGGCGGTCGCGCTGCTGTTTTTATCCAATTTTAATGGTTACACCAGCAAGGGGGCTATCGTTGTCTCGCGTGGCCTGACGGTCAAAGCGACGATGGATGGTGTGGTTACCGACACATCGCCTGCCGTAGGTGCTCGTGTATCGATGGGCGCTTCGCTGGTGGCAGTGGAGAACAACCGGATCGATCGAAGTCGTTTGTACGAACTGCAATCGCAACACGAGATGAATCAACTTGCGCTGGAATCCAGTCAGCGAGGTCTGCAGGAGTCGCTTGGCCAACTGGAAGATTTTCGCCGGAAGTCAGTCGATTATCTGGCCTGGTACCGGGACGATATAGAATTCCGGTACCAGCAGAAAAAACTGCTGCGCAATACGGCGCACCAGCAGTTAAAACTCAGTGCGGCCGCAGTCAAGCGCGGGCTTGAGCTGGCGCAGGGCGGACATCTGGTAGCCACTGAGCTGGATCGCTACAAGCGAAACGCCGCGATCGATGCCAACAAATTGTGGCTGCTGGATAGTGAAATCGCGCAGATCAAACGTCGCATTGAGGTGCTGAAGGATAGCGATACAGTATTTCGTGAAGATGGCGATGCCGATTACTGGACGCGAATGGGTGATGAGCTCAAACTGGAATTGGCCCATCGTCAGCATGAATTACTAGCGCTTGAACTGAAATCGCGCAAACTCGATTTGCAGATCGACAATGAAAATGAACGCCTGATTGCCGAGGCAACCGAGATTCATCAATCGCCGTTCGAAGGGGTGGTCAATGCGGTGTTCTCATCCAAAGGGGATCTGGTTACGGCAGAGACACCGCTGTTACAGATCCTGGATTGCCAGAATCCCATTGCGATTGTCTCGGTTCGCGAGCAAGCCGTTGGCATGTTCGCGGTAGGTCAGCCCGCCACGATCAGCCCGGTAGATACCGATAAAGTTTTCACAGGCTATGTCCAGTACATCAGCAACGGCCCCTTAATCAGTCGCGATACCAGCCTTGCGATACCGGCAGATGTTTCACAGGATGGCAGTAAAATCATTGTCGCCTTCGACAGAAATTCTGCCTTCGACATAGACCACACCTGCAGTGTCTCCCGGCGTGCTGTGGTATCGATTGAAACCGGTGGAACGCTCAGTCGTGTTGTCGGCGTGGTGAAATCCTGGATTGGAATAACGTCGGGTAATGACGAGATCGCACAGAGGTCCGGCCGGCAGGATATCAACGGCTAAGTCACGCGATAACAGGCTTTTTAAAGGTATTGCAGTGGTGTCGATTTGCCGCGAAATATCCAGTAGGAAAAAGCGGTGTAGGTCAGTATCGCGGGCAAAACCACAATCACACCCCAAAGTATAACCATTAGCGATTCGGAAGCGCTCGCCGCTTGCCAGATATCAATTTTGTCGGGTACCACGTAGGGATAAAAACTAAACGCAAGCCCGGTGAATGCCAGTATAAATATACCGACGCTGCCGGCGAACGGAATCCAGCAGCCTGCATCATGCGCTCGCGGGAGCTTTTTGAGTTGTCGGTGAATGGTTATTGCGGTGAAAGCGGTCAGCAACGGCAGCGGCGAGAGCAACAGAATATTCGGCCAGCTAAACCATTTGTCGAATATGCGGCTGTTGACCCATGGATTGACGATCGACACCGCCAGCAATCCCGCCACCGTGAAATACAACCCATGGCGTGCCCAGCCCACCGCTTTTATCTGTAATGTTTCACTGGTTTTCATGATCAGCCAACTGGCGCCAATCAGCCCGTAGGCCGCGGTAACACAGACGGCGCTTAGCAGCGAAAACAGCTGTGCGCCAGTTGAGTCTTCGAACCCCGTTATGTATCGGCCCAGCATATAGCCCTGGCTTAACGCCGTGATGAGTGAGCCAAACCAGAATAGCCGATCCCACAGTGTTTTATAGCGCACCCGGGCTTTCACTCTAAATTCAAAAGAGACGCCACGTAATATCAGTGCCGCGAGCATGATTGCCACCGGCGTGTATAAGCTCGTCAGTACCATGCCGTGTGCTGCAGGAAATGCAACCAGCAGAATGCCAACACCGAGCACCAGCCAGGTTTCATTGGCATCCCAGAATGGGCCAATGGATGCGATCATCTGATCGCGATGGGCTACACTGGCATCTGCCATCAATAGCCCCACACCCAGATCATAGCCATCGAGTATCGCGTAAATCAGTATCGAAAGACCCATCAGGCCGATGAAAACAACGGGCAACCAGTGTTCAGTTTGCATATTCATTGCGTTTGCCTCAGGCGACCAGTGGCTCTGCACCGGCGGTTGTCATGTCGCTGCGTTTGCCAGCCAGATACAGCAGCGTGGAGATGTAGGCGAGTATTAAAAAGAAATAAAGTGACAGGTACATCGCGAGTGATCCCTTGATGGCAGCTGCCGGCACCGGCCCCACCGCATCTGCTGTTTTCAAAACGCCATACACCAGCCAGGGCTGACGCCCTATCTCTGTGACATACCAGCCGGCAAGCGTGGCTACCCAGCCGGAAAGCGTCATGGCAACCAGCGCGCGTGCACACCAGTTATCGGGACTGCCGCGGCGATACAGTTGCCAGGTTGCCCACCATGCAACGAGTAACATCAGCATGCCCGTGCCCACCATCACACGAAAGCCCCAGAACACCGGGGCGACCGGCGGGTGCTGGCCATCAAAATCGTTCAGCCCCTGTACCTCGCCGTCGAGATCGTGAGTCAGTATCAGGCTCGCCACGGCCGGTATGCCAACGGCGAAATCATTGCTACGGGTGTCCTCATTCGGCATGGCGAACAGTAACAGCGGGGCGCGGGTTTGCGTCTCCCATACACCTTCCATCGCGGCTACTTTCGCAGGCTGGTGTTTGAGCGTATTCAGGCCGTGCAGATCGCCGATGAAAATCTGCAATGGAATGATCATGGCCGCCAGCACGACACCGGTTTTCAGCGCCGCTTTGACGCTGTCGTTGCGATGGTTGTGAAGCCATTGCCAGGCCGAAATACCCGCCACCAGAAAGGCGGCTGTTAGCCCGGATGCCAGTAACATATGAATCGTTCGATAGGGCATGGACGGATTGAACACGATCGCCATCCAGTCGAGCGGGTAGGCGACACCGTCGCGCATCTCGAAGCCTGCAGGGGTTTGCATCCACGAGTTGAGTGCCAGAATCCAGAACGCGGACAAGCTCGTGCCAAATGCAACCAGCAGCGTGGCCAGCGTATGAATGCGATTCGATACGCGGCTCGCACCGAACAGCATGATGCCCAGAAATGTCGCCTCCAGAAAAAA
>CAKZSB010000233.1 GCA_937920585.1 uncultured Granulosicoccaceae bacterium
GCCCCCTTCCTGAATGTAGACGGCGGGATATCCGCACGCCGCAATGCGCTGCCCCATCTGCTCGAAGCCCGGCGTGGTGATCGCCAGTCCGCGCAATGGCTCGTGCTCTGATGCATCCAGCCCGAGGGCGACGATGAGTACATCGGGTGCAAACACTGCAATCGCTCGCAGCGCCTCATCGAGCGCTTTCATATAGGCTGAATCAGCGGTATCGCGCGCAAGCGGAAAATTCCGGTTATAGCCCTCCCCTGCACCGATGCCACGCTCGTGCGCATGCCCCCAGTGAAACGGATAGAAATTGCCCGGATCAGCGTGTAATGAGACGGTGTAAACATCCGGCCGCTGATAAAAAATGCCCTGTGTGCCATTGCCATGATGGACGTCGACATCGAGGATGGCGACCCGGTCTACGCTGCGGCGGCAATACTGTGCGGCTATGGCCGAATTATTGAGAAAGCAAAAGCCGCCTGCCATATCGCCAAAAGCGTGGTGGCCCGGAGGCCGGCACAAGGCGTATGCCGATTGTGCTCCGTTGAGCACTATTTCGGTTGCACTTAGGGCTGTGTTGGCAGACTGACAGGCTGCCTCCCAGGTGTGTTTTCCAATTGGGCAGGCGGTGTCGGCCATGTGCCACCCGGCCTGCCCCACCACACCTTCGGGGTAGCTGGCGTTGTGCCGCAATGGATGGATGTTGGCGATCACTTCATCGGATGGATCGGGCAGTTGCTGCCAGCGACGATGGGCCGATGCGAGAAATTCAAGGTACTCAACGCTGTGCACTGCAGCGCGAGGCGAGGCGCCGAAGTCTGTGGGGGCTTCGGGCGTAATTTTCAGCCGATCAAGAGCCGCCAGCAATCGATCAGCACGCTGTGGCTGCTCTGCGCTGGGCCTTAATTTTCCCTGAACGAGAAAAAATTGCGGATCGTGTTGCGCCTGATCGGGAGAGTAGACGGCTCTCATGCGAGCCCGTTAGACGGCTTCGTCTGTCTCGCGAGTGGCGCGGCGATCAAATTCGCGCTGAATCAGCCCTTCGAGAAATCGAGTGACGGTGATTTCGTCGTCCTGGGCCATTTTAAGTACCAGGATTTTGGTTTCCGGCGTAACCCGAAGTTCGATCTTCTGGGTTTTTTCGCGAACAAGTTTTGGAGCCATTTCGTACCGTACCGGGAGTGTTTCCTTACCACATTGTGTCATGACGCATGCGGAAACACAATCGCCAGCGCCCGCAAACTAATCGTATTTAATGCTTATCACCTCATAAAACTGCGTGCCGCGAGGTGCGGCAACCTCTACCTCGTCGCCGACAGAGGCCTTTAAAAGCGCCCGAGACATCACCGAATCAATACTAATACAGGCACTCGCCGGATCAATTTCATCCGGCCCGACGATGCGCACCACGAGGTGTTCACCCGCTTCATCGCACAATTCAACAGTGGCACCAAAAAATACTCTGCTGGTATCGCTTGGCGGTTCGCGCACAACCTTCACGATCGGCAGGCGCTTTTGCACATAGCGCAACCGCCGATCCAGTTCACGCAACTCTTTTTTGCGATATATGTACTCGGCATTCTCGGAACGATCGCCCTCTGCGGCTGCCGCTGCAAGCGCTGCAGTTACCACCCGGCGGCGCTGCCAGAGTTCCTGCTGTTCCTGCTTCAAGCGCTCGAAGCCGGCGCTGGAAATGATCGGTGTCGACGCCGCAACCGGCTCGCGATAACGACTCACCGAAGACCAGCCAACTTTAATATCGTCAGAGCACTAGGCCCCCGGGCGCATATCGTCGAAGAATTGCTTTACGCCATCGAGCCAGCCCTGGTGTTTCGGGCTGTGGCGAGAGGCTTTCTTGCCCGCCATGGTTTCGCGCAGTTCATCGAACAAGCGCTTTTGATCGCTGGTGAGATTGACCGGAATCTCCACCACCACTTTGCACAGCAGGTCACCGGCGCTGTGGCCACGCACAGGTTTCACGCCCATGCCACGCAATCTGAATACTTTATCGGTTTGGGTGCCTGCCGGAATCTTGAGATTGACTATGCCAGTGAGGGTTGGCACTTCAAGCTCGCCACCCAGGCTTGCGGTGACGACATCAATCGGAACGGTGGCCAGCAGGTCGTCGTCGTCGCGTTCAAAGATGGCATGGCTTCGCACCTGAACCATTACATATAAATCGCCTGCGGGGCCGCCCTTTTCACCGGCTTCACCTTCACCGGATAAACGAATGCGGTCACCGGTATCGACACCCGGTGGAATTTTAACCGACAGCGTTTTCTTTTCCTGCACGCGCCCGGCACCCCGGCACTTGCTGCAGGGATCCTTGATGATCTGGCCACTGCCGCGACAGCCGGGGCAAGTCTGCTGCACCGAGAAAAATCCCTGCTGCATGCGAACCTGGCCAACACCGCCGCAAGTGTCGCACTGGGCTGGTGTCGTGCCCGCCTTGGCGCCGGAACCGCTACACTGATCGCAGCTGACCTGCGCCGGGATATTCAGTGTTTTTTCCATCCCTGCAACAGATTCCTCAAGTGACATTTCGAGGTTATATTGCAGATCGGTACCGCGCGAGGCACGGCTGCGCCCGCCACCGCCGCGCCCGCCGCCGAATATATCGCCGAAGACGTCGCCGAATATATCGCTGAAATCAGCACCGCCAAAGCCGCCCTGACCACCGCCTGCGGAGTTGTCCACGCCAGCGTGACCAAAGCGATCGTAGGCTGCGCGCTTTTGCGAATCGTTGAGCACTTCAAAGGCCTCTTTGGCCTCTTTGAATTTTTCCTCTGCCACCGCATCGTCGGGATTGCGATCGGGGTGATATTTCATCGCCAGCCTGCGATAGGCCTTCTTTAAAGTGGCTTCATCAGCATCCCTGGAGACTGACAAGACCTCGTAATAATCCTGTTTAGACATGGCGTTCTAACACGGTTGGTGACTACCCTTTAACAAGGAAATCCGGAACGTAAAAAATCCGGTGATGCAAAACACCACCGGATCCGGTTTACACAACTGGCCCGCGGCCG
>CAKZSB010000234.1 GCA_937920585.1 uncultured Granulosicoccaceae bacterium
GCCAGCCATGCGAGTGGATGCGCCGGTAATTGCGGTGCGCGAGCACAGCAAGGGACAGGGAATTGGCTATGGTGCAACTTTTATTTGCCAGGCCGAAACTCGAGTGGCAATGGTGGGCATCGGTTACGGCGACGGCTATCCGCGCGCAGCCGCAACCGGCACACCAGTGCAAATAGGCGGCCGCATCTGTCCACTTCTCGGTCGCGTGTCGATGGACTCCATCGCCGTGGACGTCAGCGAGCTCGATGCCCCCGTGTCGCCCGGTGACAGAGCGGTATTATGGGGCAGTGACAGCTTGCCGGTTGAAGTTGTCGCTGAAAGTGTAGGTGTGATCCCGTACGAGCTATTGTGTACAATCCGGGGTGAAAGGACGTGGGTAAAGGATGGTTGACCAAGCAACTTTGGTCGAATTATCAGTCGCTTACATTAGGTTGTGAATTACGCGGTTCGACAGCTTTTTAGAACTGGTGCAAATTGCGATGGCAATGAACCAAAAGAAAAAGTCTGTCTCGCCGCTAACGTTCGCCATGTGGAACATCGGTGCCAACTCGATGTCAGGCAGGGGTTCGTCGTCAGACGACAGCCCTGCCGGAGAGAGATGGCAGTCATTCGAGGGTCAGGCGCAAGCTGGCAGTCCTCCAGCCGGTACATTGTGAGATTTGCTGGAAGGTCAATTGGGCGGAATAATTCGGTAACGGAACTAGATAATGAAACAAATAAAAAAGGCGGTTTTCCCGGTAGCGGGGATGGGGACGAGATTTTTACCGGCAACCAAGGCTAATCCGAAGGAGATGCTGCCGGTTGTCGATAAGCCACTGATTCAGTATGCCGCTGAAGAAGCGGTTGCAGCGGGCATTGAAACACTCATTTTTGTCACCGGGCGCAACAAGCGTTCTATCGAAGATCATTTCGATACAGCCTACGAACTCGAGCGCGAACTCGAGGAGCGTAATAAAGACAAAATGCTGAAGATTGTCCGCGAGATACTGCCGCCGTCAGTAGACTGTGTGTTTATACGTCAATCGGAGGCACTCGGTCTTGGCCATGCCGTGCTGTGCGCCAAGCCGGTCGTTGGCGATGAGCCCTTCGCGGTAATTCTGGCCGACGATCTGATCGGTTTTGCCAACAAGCCCGTGCTGTCGCAAATGGTCGACGTCTACAACTACCAGCATTGCTCGGTTCTGGGTGTTGAGGAAGTGCCGATGGAAGACGTACAGTCTTACGGCGTTGTCGATGCGAAACTCTCTGCAGATCGCGTCTATGAAGTCAACGGCATTGTAGAAAAGCCGCCACAGGCAGAGGCTCCGTCCAACCTCGCCGTGGTCGGTAGATACATTCTCACGCCCAAGTTGTTCGACTTGCTCGAAACACAGGAGCGTGGTGCCGGCAACGAGATTCAGTTGACCGATGCGATCGCCAGACTGCTCGACGAGCAGCGCGTACTGGCGTACAACTTTGAAGGTAAACGCTTCGACTGTGGTAACAAGTTGGGGTATCTGCAGGCTCAGGTTGAGTTTGCGCTGGCGCACGACGAAGTCGGTGCCGAATTTCGAGAGTATCTTTCGACATTGGATATCCAGTCGTTCGACATGATGTCCGCGCAGGCTGCCAACTCCTGGTAGCGCGTTATTCAGGATGGTGGCCGGGCAATGGCCACCGTCCTGTTTGTTTTTCTGATCCGCTTTTAATCCCCCTCCGCCTTCACGGCGTATACACTTACCGCTAGCGATACTGCACGAAATTATCTCTTTAGCGGGTGCCTTTTTGAACAAACCCAGAATTGCGGTAGTGGGTAGTGGTATATCGGGTTTGTCCTCGGCGTGGCTGCTGAAGAACACGGCATCCGTTACGCTGTTTGAATCGAACCCAGCCCGATTCGGTGGCCACTCAAATACTGTCAGCATTACCTCCGACAGCCAGCCCGCGATTCCGGTCGACACCGGCTTTATCGTTTTCAACGATCGCAACTACCCCAATCTCACCGCACTGTTCGAACATCTGGGTGTCGACTGGTTCGATACGACGATGAGCTTCGCGTTGTCTGAAGATAACGGTCAGTATGAGTATTCGGGGTCTGGTGCGTCCGGCTTGTTCGCCCAGCGCGGCAACCTGCTGTCTGCACGCCACTGGCGCATGCTGCTCGATATTGTCGCCTTCAACAAAGCTGCAAAGAAGTACTTGATCAGCGGCGGTGATGCGACGATTGGCGAATTTCTACGCGCCAACAAATTTGGCAAAGATCTGACCAACCGATATCTGCTGCCCATGGCGGCGGCGATCTGGTCATGTCCTACCAACACGATGGACAAATTCCCCGCGCTTAGTCTTTGCAGATTTTACGAAAATCATGGGCTGCTCGATCTGCGCAACAGACCACAATGGCGATCAGTAACAGGCGGCAGTCGCCGCTATGTGGAGCGTATGCTCGACGAGATCGGTCGCGAAAACTGTCGTCACGATGCGGTACTGTCGGTCGAGCCTGGTGCCGAAGGTGTATTGCTAACTTCGCAAAGCGGCACTCAAACGTTCGATCAGGTGGTATTTGCCTGCCACGCCGACGAAGCGCTCAATTTGCTGGCAAAGCCGCAGGCGCTGCATACCGAGGTACTCGGAGCGTTTGAATATCAAACCAACATGGCCTGGTTACATAGCGATATTGCACTAATGCCGTCGCGTCGCAGTGTTTGGTCGGCGTGGAATTATCTGGCGCAAAGCGGTGACGATGGTCCCAATGTCACCGTCAGCTACTGGATGAACCTGTTACAGAACCTGCCGGGTGAACAGCCCTTTATCGTCACCCTCAATCCCATCGTCACGCCGGCTGAAGAAAAGGTCGTCGAGTGCATTGAGTATCAGCACCCGGTCTTTTCGCAGGCGGCTATCAGCGCGCAGGCCAGGCTGGAACAGTTGCAGGGGGTGGATGGCCTGTGGTTCTGTGGCAGCTACTGTGGCAACGGATTTCATGAAGACGGGATTAAGTCTGCGGTGGCGGTTGCGACTCGAATGGGCGTAAAGGTGCCATGGCAAGCGGACGCACTGGATGCTTGAGCAAGGCTGCATTCTGCACGCTTGCAGTGTTGCCCACGCGCGAAATTTTCCGCAGCAGTATCGCTTTGCCTACCAGATTTTTTCAATTCTTATCGACATCGATCAACTGCATCAGGCCGATCAGGTCAGCTGGCTTTTCGCAACCAATCGGTTCGCCGCGATCGCGTTTCACGAGCGTGATCATGGTCCTGTCGACGGATCGGCACTGCGACCCTGGATCAATGATCAGCTAGCCAGCCGCGGACTGCCTGAACCGGCAACGGTTCTGTTGCAGTGCATGCCGCGTGTGTTTGGCTATGTGTTTAATCCGATTAGTCTTTGGTATTGCTTCGATCATGCCGGCAACGTGCTGGCGATATTGGTTGAAGTGAACAATACCTTTGGCGAGAAGCATTGCTATCTGCTGCATGAGGCGGGGCGGGCGATGTCATGGCCCGTCCGGCAAGCCGCGGATAAGTGTTTTCACGTCTCGCCTTTCATTGGTATGCAGGCACGCTATCAGTTTCGCATTTCCGACCCCAGAGCGAAACTCGGTGTGGTGATCAATGAATTTCAGAACAATGAACTCATGTTGATCGCAACCCAGACCGGATTACCCCGGGCGCTGACATTCTCCAATCTCGCACGCCTGTTGTGCCGTTTGCCGCTGAGCACATTCAAGGTGATGGCCGCCATTCACTGGCAGGCGTTGCGCATCTGGTGGCGGGGCGGAAAATTTCATAAGAAGCCGCCGCCACCGGCGAACCTGATTAGCTGACTCGCCCTTGCCAACGCTACGCCACTTTCGATGCAAAATTTATTGTGGGGTTAACTTTTTTGCATTAGCTCGCGCGGCAACTTGATATTGAACCGGCTGCGCAGTTGCGCATCGAGTTCACTGGAAATATGCGCGGGGAAGTGATTGCCCAGAATCTGATCCAGGCGTTTGTTTGCCTCGGCCAGCAGATCAGGGCGATCGCGTTCGTACCATTCCTTCGGACTGTTGCGATCGCCGATTTCGGGGTAGAGGTATTCTTTCTGCATCAGTTGCATCGTTTGCGGATGACCCAGAAAATGTAATGGTCCATCGATGCAGACATCTCGCATCGCCTGAATCGACATTGTCTCCTCGTTTACGTCGATGCCACGAACGGTGCGGTTGATTGCGCCGAGCATATCGTTATCGATGATATAACTCTGCATGCAGGCGCCGAGCAGGCTTGCATGCATGCCGGCTGATTCATAAATCAAATTGGCGCCGGAGTGGGCCGCCAGCGTGACCGTATAGGATTTTTCATAGCCCGACTGCGCATCGGGCAGTTTTGCGTCGGCCATGCCTGCAGCAATGCCGGTTGGCAGGCCGTAGTAGCGGCCCATTTGGCCGCAGGCGGCCATCAACACCGCTTGCTCGCCACTGCCACCGCTCATCGCGCCGGTGCGCAAGTCAGATACGAATGGCCAGGTGCCAAAAATTGCCGGGTGGCCCGGTTTGAGTACATTGACGTACACAAGCCCCGCCAGCACTTCTGCCACCGACTGCACCACCGAACCGGCCAGTGCAGCCGGGCTCGTCGCGCCAGCCTGACCGGCCGACAGCAAAAGCACCGGCATGCCACCATAAACCGCGCTCTCCAGGCAGGCGCAGGCATCTTCGGCAAAGCGCAACGGTGGCACTACAAAGCAACACGACATCGATACGAAGGGGCGAGCGCGCCAGGCGGTTTCCGAGCCGGCCACGGCATGCAGCATTTTCAGTGATTCGTCGACGTGCTCCGGCAGCACCCAGCTGCTGCCAACGTGTTTAGTGGTGCCGCTGATGCAGGCGTATAGCGTATTGAAGTCGAGATCGGCGGGCTCAACCATATCGCGGGCGACGATCGGCCGTTGAAAATAGTGGATGTGGTCCATCGAGTCGACGACACGAGCGATGTTGTAGAGATCCTGCAGTGTCGATTCGCGATATTCGCGAGTGTCGGGCTCAACGATATGCACTGCCGCGCCGGCGGTACCGAAATAAAGCTTCGATCCGCTGATATCCATATCGTGCTGCTCTTGCTGCCCGTAGAGCGGGAAACCGCGCGCGCAGTTGGCAATGGTGTCCTCAACCAGTGAACGGGGGAATTTCAATCGGCCGTCTTCGTAGCTGCCACCGGCGGCGGTAACCTTTTCCACGCAGCTCGGGATCGCCTGCGACAGGCCAATGTTGGCGAGAACGTCCATGACGGACTCGTTGATCTTGTCCATATCGGTCGCGGATAGCGGCGCGAAGCGGCCGGTCTCCTGACCCGGGCGGACCGCGCGCTCGCTCTCGGCGAGGGGGGCATTTCGTTCGGCACGTTTGGCCGCCCGCGCACCGCGGCGGCTGGGACGTTTACTTGCAGTCATGGCGCTCGCCCTGTTTCATGAAATTTCGGGTTGAAATTTCATTGGATTGACGAGCCGATTATAAGCACCGCAGTGCGGTGCAGAGGATGCGAAATTACGACTCGATTCAGTCGATTTCAGAACAGCTGGCCGGTGCCAGCGGGTATTGCAGGGCAATTCTGGTTACCGCGCGGCAACGCAGGCCTAGCCGGTGCGGCCGAGTGCCGCACCGGTACGGGGTTATTTTATTTCCAGTAGCTCAACTTCGAAAATCAGTGTTTCACCCGGGCCAATCGAACCACCTGCACCGCGATCGCCATAGGCGAGTTGTGAGGGAATCACAAATCGGTATTTGCTGCCGACGTTCATCAGCTGTAAGCCTTCTGTCCAGCCAGGGATGACGCCATTGAGGGCGAATTCTGCCGGTTCACCACGGCTGTAGGAGCTGTCGAATTCGGTGCCGTCGAGCAATGTGCCCTTGTAGTGCACGCTGACTCGATCCGTCGCAGCCGGCTTGGGGCCTTCTGCAGCGGTGATCACTTCATACTGCAGCCCTGAATCGGTTTCCGTAACCCCTTCCTTGCTGCGGTTTTCAGCCAGATAGCTCTTGCCAGCTGCGATAGCGGCTGCCGACTGCCCGGCGGCGGCCTTTTGCTCGTAGGCCTGCAGGGCTGCCTGCGCATCCTCCATGGTCATCGCGGCTTCTGTGCCGTTGTGCTGAGCGCGAATCGCCTCCATCAGGACATCGAAGTTGATGTCGCCATAACGCTTGGTTACGCGCTCGCCGATCATCAGCCCCAGGCCGTAGCTGAGCTTCTGGTTTTCGTCGTTGAGGTCTACCTGCGCAATAGCTTGCCCACCGGCAAACAGGCCGACCAGAGCGGCGGCAATCAATGTTGGTTTCATGGAAGTCCTTGGGTTGGTTTAAATTCGTAGAAAAGCAAAAAAGCGGGCAACGTGAGATTGTAGCAGCCCGGTACACCTAAAGCGCAGCTTGTGTATGCTGGT
This sequence comes from uncultured Granulosicoccaceae bacterium, assembly GCA_937920585.1. Lineage (GTDB taxonomy): Bacteria > Pseudomonadota > Gammaproteobacteria > Granulosicoccales > Granulosicoccaceae > CAKZSB01. The sequence goes on from CAKZSB010000234.1 coordinate 6,400, forward strand.
GACAAATGCTTTTAATCACGCTTCAAGGTAATAGCGAACCATGAAACTCTATGACTGCGCCACCGCACCCAGCCCGAGACGGGTGCGTATTTATCTGGCTGAGAAAGGGCTGGATATCCCCGTGATTCAGGTTGATCTGGCCAGCCGCGCGCAACATGATGATGAATTTTTACAGATTAATCCGCATCGCACCGTGCCGGTGCTGGAGACTGACGATGGCGCGCGTCTGGTAAGCACGGCGGGTATCTGCCAGTACCTGGAACAGCTGCATCCCGAGCCACCGCTGATCGGCCGCACCGCGCTGGAGCGCGGGCAGGTCATCGATCTGGATTCGCGTATCGAATTCGAGGGGATGCACGCGATTGCCGAGGCGTTTCGCAACAAAGCCCGTTCCTATGCTAACAATGCGCTGACCGGGCCACATCCGTATGCGCAAATACCGCAGCTCGTCGATCGCGGGCGCGAGCGCGTCGGGCATTTTTTCGAGTGGTTGAACGAGCATCTTGCCGATCGCGAATTTGTCGCGGGAGATCACTACTCAATCGCCGACATCAGCGCACTGGTGGCAGTGGATTTTTCCGCCTGGATCAAAATGTCACCACCGGAAGGTGCGACTGAAATTGCGCGCTGGCATCAGCAGGTAAGTGCCCGTCCCAGTGCAAAGGCATAGATCGCGTTTTAATCAGGGATCACAGCATAAGTCGATGTACCGGTGCAGACGGTCTTGCCATCGGTCTCGGTGATCAGGGTCACTTCGCCAAAAACGAGCGAGCGTCCGGCTTTGATTACCTTGCCGTGTGCGAGCACGTCTGAATGTCGGGCCGGGCGCAGGAAGCTCGTGTTCTGGCCGACTGTTGCGACGTTCGAGTAGCGCTCAAGGCCGGTATAGCAAACGAAAACCATGCAGGTGTCGATCAGGGACATCAGCGCCTGGCCACAGATGATATTGCCGCTGCGGCACAGGTCGTCGCTGTAGGGCAATCGCATGATCAGGCCCTCGCTATCGAGGTGATCGATTTGCAGCTTCAGGTCGCTAATCCACGGTGCAAAAACTTCGCTCAGGCGCTGGTTGGCGCTATCGAGCGTCACTGCCGTCGTGGCGTTGGTTGGAGAAGTCATGGCTTATCTCGTTGTCCAGCGAATCGGCAGGGTCTTGATGCCGCGTTGAAAATTAGAGCGCAGAAAGCCGGGTTCGCCGTTTGCCTCGATGCTGGCAAAGCGTCCCAGCACCTCGCTGAAAAGCGCGTTCATCTGCGCTCGCGCCAGTTGCGCGCCGAGGCAGAAATGTGGCCCGTAGCCAAATGTCAGATGCGCGTTGGGGTGGCGATTGATATTGAACTGCTGAGGGTCGTCAAACAAGCGCTCGTCACGATTGGCAGATAGAAAAGACACGACAACCTTGTCGCCCTTTTTGATGGTTACATCGGCTAGTCGGGTGTCGGTGGTGGCAGTGCGTCGAAAGATCATCACCGGTGTCCACCAGCGCAGCATTTCATCAACGGCGCGAGGCAGGCGGGATAAGTCAGCCTGCAAATCTCGCAGCGCCTGCGGGTTTTGCAACAGCGCGATCATGCCGCCCGGTATGCCGTTGCGCACCGTTTCATTGCCGGCCACCGCGAACAGCCAGAACAGGTTTTCAAACTCGGCGATCGATACACTGCCACCGTCTTCATCCACCTGGGCGAGCAGCAGAGACATGATGTCGTCACCCGGGTGGCCGCGTTTGTGCCGAGCCAGCAGGTGCGCGTAGTGATAGAGATCCGGCATGCCGCTGCGGGTGCGTGGATCGGGCATTCGCCCTTGCTGGTCCGGTGCCGGGCGCAGCTTCAGCGCCTCGCGCGCAATGTCGCTGCCGGATGACGGATCAAAACTGGCCGATACCGCATACTCCGGGTCCTGAAAGCCGATCACACGATTCGCCCAGTCGAACAGCAGGTAGCGATCTTCGGCGGGCATGCCAAACAGATCGGCCAGGCACAACAACGGCATGTCGGCGGCGATGTCGCGCGCGAAGTCACATTCGCCGCTGGTTTGCCCGGCAATGATTCGATCGACGATACTGCGCGCGTGCCCGGCGATGCTTTGTTCAAGGCCGGCAACCGCGCGCGAGGTAAACGAGTTCTGCAGCAGCCGCCGCAGGCGCGAGTGCACCGGCGGATCCATATTGAGCATCATCTGTTGAACATAGGCGAGATCGGTCGGGGTGGTCGGGTCGCGCAATTGGGTTGCGCCGGCAGCGGAGGAATAGAGCTTTGGCTGCTTCAACACGCTGGATACCTCGGCATGTCGCAGCACCAGCCAGAAGCCGTTGCCACCCGGCCAATCGGGCAGGGCTTTTTCATCCACCCAGACCACACTGTGTTGTGCGCGCAGCTCGTCGATCAATGCCAGCGGTGGTGCCGTCTCATAGACGAGCGGATCGTAGAGCGCACTCAGTGGCTGCGTTGCTGTGCTCACTGGAATGCGTAGCCAATGGTGCCACAGCCACCGAACTCAACTTCAACCGTTGAGCCTGTGCGCGCCTCGATCACGCCCAGACATGTGCCGGTCGATACCCATTCGCCAGCTCGCAGTTTCAGGCCACGCTCATGCAACTGCCGGTGCAGCCAGAGTAGTGCATTCAGCGGATTGCCCAGCACCGCAGCGCCGCTGCCGGTGTTGGTTAGCTGACCGTCTATCGATGCGTTTACGACCACTTGTGACAAATCGATCGACTGCCAGTTGTCGATTGCAGCACCCGGAATGAAAGCAGAGTTGGCGCCGAAATCAGAGATTGCCATCAACAGCCCGGGCAAGCCCTCGGCCTCGGTGCGGCGGCCGACCAGCTCGATCGCTACATGGCAGCTGGCGATTAGTGGAACAATGTCGTGTGTTGTGAGGTCAGACTGGTCGGGAAAGTCGCGTTCGATGCGAAAGGCGAATTCTGCTTCACCGCCTATAGTGCCGGGCACGAGAGCATTTGTGCTGCCAGCGGCAAAGGTGTCACGCTCGAACATCGGGCCGAAGAACGGCCCCTCGCAGCCAATGATATTTTGTGCAGCCTCGCTGGTGGCGCCAATCTTGTAGCCGGTTTCGGGCGATTGATACAGCGTTGTCGCCAGCTGCTGCAACTCGTAGGCCTGCTCAACCGACTGCAACTGACTGAACGGTTGTGCCGCTGTGAGTGTTCGGCTCTGGCGAGCCTCGGCGAGCTTTGAGGCCAGTGCTTGTAAATCGGTGTTGGACACGTGAGATTCCGGCAGCTTGCTGATTGTGTCTGCATGGTAGGAACTTGTCCGCAGGCTGGCAAGCATCATAGTGGCGGTGCCTGCATAACACTGTTGCACAATTTTGTGCCAAACCACATCTGGAACCGGGCGTTGGATTCTGTAACACAAATGGCGCTCGGCGCATCGATTGGTCAAGTGGTTCTGGGGCGGCAAATTGGTCGTGCCGCGCCGTTGCTGGGTGCTGTGCTCGGCACTTTGCCCGATCTCGATGTAGTGATCCCGTACGGCGGTGCGGTTGAGAATTTCACTTACCATCGCAGCTTCAGTCACTCCGTGCTGGTGCTCACGCTCGTCGCGCCGCTGATCGCCTGGCTGATCGGTTTGCTGATGAGGCATCGGGCGCCGGATATTGCCTATGGCCGCTGGTGGTTGATGACCTGGCTGGTGTTGATCACCCATCCGTTGCTCGATGGCTTCACGATCTACGGCACACAACTACTCTGGCCGCTCAGCGAGCATCCTTTTTCAGGCTCGGTTATCTTTATCATCGATCCGCTTTACACGCTGCCGCTGCTGATCGGGCTATGGATGGTTATTTTTCGCCGCAGCGAAAACGCTCACCGGGTCAATACTATTGGTTTGGCCTGCTCAACGGTTTATCTCGCCTGGGCCTGTGCGGCCAAGCTGAACGTCGAAAACATCGCCAGGGATTCGTTTGCTGTACAGGGCGTGAGTTATCGGCAGCTCGTCGCCACGCCGATGCCGTTCAACACCATCGGCTGGCGCGTCATTGCCCGGCAGAGCGACGGTTACATCGAGGCCTACTATTCGCTGCTCGATGATCGCCCGTGGATAAGCGGTGATCGATACCCGAGCGATGAGGCCTTGCTCGAACCGATCGCCGACCATTGGCCTGTTACTCGTCTGCAGTGGTTTACGCATGGCTTTTACAAAGCCGAGCAGATCGGAAGTGATGTAGTGATCAAGGATATTCGCATGGGTATCGAGGGCTCGTACGTCTTTGGCTTCAAGGTAGCTGAAGTTACCGATACCGGCGTGCAGCCGGTTGCCAACAGCAACTATCCGATCCAGGTTGATTTTGAACGCCTGCCACTGATCGCCAGGCGGGTGCTCGGCGAGCCCGTAAGCCTTGCACCCCGGCAATCAATCGATTGAAGCCGGATAATCTCAATTCGGCTAGACTTACCGGTTTGATACAAAAAAACGAGGTGTGCGATGGCTGAAGACTGGGGATTGCAATCTGACTTCCGGGTGCTCGATAAGCTGGTTAGAGTGGACGGGCGATTTATTGTTGATGCCGGCTGTGGCGCGGGCAGACTGTGTCGCAAGCTGGCCGAGGCGGGTGCCGTGGTGCTGGGCGTTGAACCCGATCCCGTGCAAGCGGAGAAAAATCGCCAGGCCGAGGTGGTCGCCAATGTGAGTTTCGCCCAGGCGAGTGCGGCACAGATTCCGGTTGAACCACGCTCGGTCGATGGCATCGTGTTTGGTAATTCTCTTCATCACGTGCCCGCCCGCGACTACGGACTGGTGTTCGACGAAATTCATCGCATTCTCAAGCCCGATGGATTTCTGTATGTGCAGGAGCCTGTGGCAGCAGGTAGTCATCAGGATGTGATGGAGCTTTTTCACGACGAAACCGAAGTGCGGCTGCGCGCCTATCGCGCGCTGGTGAGTCTGGCTCACCCGGCGTTTCAACGTATGCGCGAAGTCTATTACGACGTGCAGCGTCACTTCGAATCATTCGACGCATTTGCCGATCACTATTCGCACCTTAGCTACAACTCGGGAAAGTACGACGGTGACCGGGTGCGCAACAGCGAAGTGAAGGGGCGTTTCGAACGCCATCGCGACGAACGCAAGGGGGGCTACACGCTCATCCAGCCGATGCGAATCAACTGCTACTCTACGCCGCGGTAATAAACGGTTAGGCGGGAGAGGGACTGGCCCGGCTGCGAGATGCAGCCGGGCCGAAAAGCCCTGCTAGTACATCGGGGTCAGGACGATTTCGACGCGGCGATTTTGCTCGCGTCCGGCTGCCGAATCGTTGCCGGCAATAGGAAATTTATCGCTCGCACCGGCGACTGACAAACGTTCCGGAGGAATACCCACGTTGGTTCGCAGGTGCGCCAGGGCCGACGAGGCGCGCGCAAACGACAGCTCCCAGTTGTTGGCGAAGCGGCTGGAGGAACTTACCGGTCGGCTGTCTGTATGGCCTTCAATGGTAATGCGCGTGTTCTCCACGGCTTCCAGTGCATCTCCGATTACCCACAGTACCTGCTTGCCGTTTTCGGACAGTGCGATTCCGCCGCTTTCAAACAGCCCGTTGTTGCCGACGCGAACCTTGACCGTGTCACCGCCCGGCGTGTTGACTTCGGTGCCGGCGAGACTGCCAACCTTGCTTCTCAATGTGTCGGCGACAGTGCTCGCCCAGTTGCTGCCATTATCGCTGGCGGCGGCAGGTGCACTGCTCTCGGCCGCGGCCATTTGCTCTTTGGTCGCCTGCAACTCGCTGCGGGCGCTGGTCATCATGTTGCGGGTGCTGTTGTTAACGTTGGTCAGCACACGGTTCTGGCGCTGCGCGTCATTCAGCTCGGCTTCCAGGCTGGCGATGCGCTCGTCAGTTGTGTTTCGCAGGTCGATAAGCTGATCCATCAGCCCTTCCTGGCTCTCAGCGGTTGCCTTGTTACCGGCGACCTGTGCCTCGAGCTCGGCTGCACGCGCTTCGGCGCTGGCTATTTTTTCATCCGAGCTGTTGCGCAGCTCTATCAGCTGGTCTATCAGGCCTTCCTGGGCTTCTTCACTGGCAGTGATCTTTGCGTTCAATGATTCGGTTGTGCTGGCAGTCTCTGCCTGGGCGGCCGCCAGTTGCTCTTTCAGTGAATCCCGGGTGTCGTAAAGGCCGAGTATGTGATCCTGCATGCGATCTGCGTCCGCAGAGGCCTTGTCCTGCGATGCCGCAGCCTGACCTTTCGCCTCTGCCAACTGCTCGCGCAGCTCATCGCGCGTACCGTAGAGGCGCAGAATGTGGCCCTGCAAGCGTTCTTTGTTCGCCGTCGCTTTGCTCTGTTCGCCGCGATAGTCACCAAACAGTTTGTTTCGGTCGGCAGCCAGGTTGTTGATGGTGGCATTCAGTCGTTCGCGTTCGGCGCTGGCATCCAGTTGCGCTGCCTTGAGTTCGTTGAACAGTTTGTTGCGCGCCGCTGCCAGGCTTTTAAGTGATTCGGCTGACTGGCCCTGTTGTTTCTGGCTGGTTTGCAGCGCCTGATAAAGCTCATCGCGTTCGGCGGCGAGCTTTTGCATTGAATCGTTGAGTGTGCTGATCTGCGCGTCGCTTTTTTCAAGCGCAGCTTGCAGGTCCTCAACACTGCCGTGGCTGTCGGCGTGCGCGACGCCAAAGCTCATCGCCAGCGCGAGGGCGCTTGAGAGTAGGATCGGTTTCATGGTCGAATATCCCCTGATTTTTGTTTCGTTTTGTGCCGAAACTGCATTGCCCGGCGGCGGGTTGGTAGCGTGTTGTGCACGCCAACACCGGCGACACGTTGGGGAATTGTAACTTCCACGGAGCAGTATCACAAATATGAAACACGACCTGTAAACGGCAATCGGAGACACATTATGAAAGCAGTAGAGCCCGGCCAGCGCCAGGTGGTGAACATCCACACCGCAACGTTTGAGCCCTTCGATGACCTGCAGGGGCAGAGCTACCTGCAGCTCGATACCGCGTTCCCGCCCGGCAGCGGCTTTCATGTTTTCCGAATGGAGCCAGGCACCACTACCACACCCCACGAGCACACCTGTGACGAGCAATGGTTGATGCTGGAGGGCGAGATGACAGACAACGACGGTACCCTGTACAAACCTGGCGATCTGGTGCTGATGAAAAAGGGCACCCAGCACGCTTCATCGACAATCGATGGATGTTTGCTTGCCGTATTCATCGCCACGGCGGAGAGCAACCTTGCCTGAACAAGCTTCAGTGCACCGGGCCGGGATCGCTCCGTTCTGAAAAGAAGCGATTGTCGCGGCAGTACCAATCGCACTAAACTAGGTTTTTTAAAAGACAGGCAGGCAACTATGTCGCTCGTGACAGTTAACCTCACAGTCAATCAATCTGCGCGAACATTCGAGGTGGAGGAGCGCACTTTGCTCGCGGATGCCCTGCGCGACGAGCTGGGGTTAACCGGCACTCACATTGGCTGCGACACGAGTCAGTGCGGTTGCTGCACCATTACCATGAACGGTGATTCGGTAAAGTCCTGCACACTGCTGGCAGTCCAGGCTGAGGGCGCTGATATCACCACCATCGAGGGGCTGGCCGATGGCGACAAACTGCATCCGCTGCAAACCGCTTTTTCTGCCTGCCACGGTTTGCAATGCGGGTTTTGCACGCCGGGGATGATTATGGCGTCGGTCGAACTGCTCAAGCAACATCCCGATCCCTCCGACGAGCAGATCCGCGAGGGGCTGTCGGGCAATCTTTGCCGTTGCACCGGCTACACCAATATCGAAGCGGCGGTGCGCGCGGCAGCTGAAGCGATGAGGAACTAGCCCGATGGAACTAATGCGTCTCGAAGACCAGCGCCTGATCACTGGCACGGGCAAGTTCACCGCCGACTGGAATCACCCGGATCAATTGCACGCGTTTGTATTGCGATCAGACCGCGCGCACGCGAAGTTGCTCGCGATCGATACCGGCGAAGCCCTCGTGGCAACCGGTGTCGTCAAAGTGCTCACCGCCAGCGATATCACCGCAGCGCACTTTGGCACCATTCCCGACGGGCCGGATCTAACGGGTGTTGATGGCCAGGCGATCGTCAAGTCCCCGCTGCCGGTGCTTGCAATCGACAGAGTACGGTTTGTCGGCCAGCCGGTCGCGATGGTGATCGCCGAGTCCGCCAATCTGGCGCGCGATGCGGCTGAACTGATCGAGATCGACTACGAAGACCTGCCCGCTGTCACCAGCGTCGAAGATGCATTGCAGTCAACTACCGCGCTGCACAGCGCAGCGCCGAACAATGTCTCGCTGCATTTTGAAGCGGGCGATGCCAATGCAGTAGAGCAGGCCTTCGCTGCAGCGGCTAAAACGTCACAGGTAACAATTAAAAGCCAGCGGCTCGCCGGCGCGCCTATGGAGCCACGCGCACTGTCTGCCCGTTACGATGTCGAGCGCGATGTCACCACGCTCTGCACACCGACACAGGGCATGCTGGGTATGCGCGCATCGCTGTCAGCAGTCACCGGTGTGCCGCAGTCACAGCTGGAAATTGTTGCCGAAGATGTCGGTGGCTCGTTCGGCTTGCGCGGCGGAACGTTGCCGGAGCATGCGATGCTGGTGCTGGCAGCCCGGCAACTGGGTCGGCCGGTAAAATGGGTGTCCCAGCGCTCCGAGCTTTTTATCGGCGAGTGGCACGGTCGCGGGCTGGAGCTAAAAGGTTCCATAGCACTGGATAGCGATAACAAAATTACCGCCATTCGGTTTGAAGACACGGCCGATCTGGGTGCCTA
>CAKZSB010000235.1 GCA_937920585.1 uncultured Granulosicoccaceae bacterium
ATCTGGCTCAGCAACCTTATGTAATCGCGAAATTCTTCCGTATTCTGCCTGCGCGAATATCGTCATACTGACGCTGTATAAACGGCTTTCGAGCACCCAACAAAACCCCGGGCAGCTGCCTGCAATCGAAACTTAGCGCATGGAAAACAGCCTTAAACTGTACGGACCGGCGTGGAGCGCATACGTTCGCACCGTCCGCCTGACTCTGACTGAAAAAGCGGTCAGTTATGAACTGGTCGATGTTGATTTTTCAAAAGCCGAGATGCCGGCGGCACAGCTGCAACGCCACCCATTCGCAAAGGTACCTGCCCTGCTACACGGTGACTTCAGCCTTTACGAAACCAGCGCGATTTGTCGCTACATAGACACCGCTTTCACTGGCCCGTCACTGCAACCAGCTGATGCTCGCCAGCTGGCGAGAATGTCGCAGATAATCGCGCTACTCGATACCTATCTCTCAGCGGAAATTCGCAAGGGTTTCGTATACGAAGGGTTGTTCAAACCGATGACAGACGTCGCTGTCGACCGCGAGCGACTCGCGCAATCAACACAGGCAATAGACATCGGCTTTGCAGCCTTAGCCAATCTGCCTGACGGCGGTCAGTTCATGGTTGGAGATCAAGTCACCCTGGCAGACCTGCACGCCATTCCGCTGTTCGACTATCTATCACTCACACCTGGTGGAAGTGACCTGATCAAGGCACACAACACTCTGGATACCTGGTGGACCAACATTCGCAATCGCGACTCGGTACTGCAAACGAGCTACGAGCTCTCGGCATTTAGCCCGCAGTGGAGACAGTTTCTATCCCCCTCAGACTGCCCGGCGCCATAGCGACATTCAATCGTACACAAGCCACGCGCCATAAAGAAAATACCTGGGCACCACCACGCGCAGCTCTTTAAAAACACCCGACCCGGCGATTAAGAGAAACGCAGGATAACGTCGCGCCAGCTACCAATATCACCAGATTATCTTGCTCCATCCGGAGGGGGCCAACTCCACTCTGATTGGATGTTCACGGTACACCGTGGCGGGAATATAGGTTTGCCCGTTCGGCAACACCATATCCTGCAATTCGAGCACTGCAGAAATCGATTTACTCTGGGAATCAGGAACAACGTCCTTTATTTTGACACTCATCTTGGCAGCCTTGCCAACCAGCGCCCGAACCAGATCGAGTTTCTCCTGATTTGTTTTCGTTAATTGATTAACGACCCTCAAATTTCGGTTTACCACGGCCTGTGCCAATTGCTCAAACTGCTGCTTCGCCTGAAACACATGCTGGTCAGTAAGCGTAACGCTGCGAGCACTGAGCAATTCTTCATAGCGCTGTTGCAAGGCATCCAACCGCGACGCAGGCGCGCCCAGCGCTCTGGCATTGCCGAGTGCGCGTTCTGCCCCGGTTAAATCAGATGATGCCAACAACTTTTCCGCCTCTTTCAAGTCACTGTCATAGGCTGGTGGCAGCAACGCGGCCTGCTCTGCGGCGGCCTTTTCGGCCTTCTTTTGGGCGGCAGCTTGCCGCTCGCGAGCGGCCTTTTCTGACGCCAGCTTGCGACGCTCATTGGCTTTCTCGCGCTGCTGTCGCTGTGCTTGCAACCCGGCCAACGCCTCGCGCCGGAGTGCTTTGGTTTGACTCGACTGTCCGCTCTGCGCTTTGATTTCGTCGAGCGTACCTAGAGCCAGATCGTATTTCGCATCGCCAATCAATTGCTCCACACTGCGCAACTGTTGATTGAATTTGCGCTGAGAACGCTGAATGTCATCAACTCTTGCTGCCAGTGACCGAGTGTCCGCCGTTTGCCCAAATCTGGATTCAAATTCCGTTATTGATCGCTCTACCGAGCTATTCCCGGCCCGACCAATGCGGGACTCGATATACTCAAGCCATTCGGCTTTGAGACTACCGAGCGCTTGTTGCGCCTGGCTGTTGTTCGGGTCGAGACTGAGAGCCTTTTCGTAATTGGCAGCTGCATCAGACCACAGCTGCTTTTCTCGATTCTGACCGGCCAGCTTCAGTGCGGCCGCCAACTCGCTGTTACGACCCTGTGCACTGGAGATCCGTGCTTGCATGGATGCTATGCGCGAGGTATTGACGCTTGTTCTTTTGACTCCATCGAGCAATCGACGACTCTCTTTAAAATCGCCGGCGTCCAGCAGTTGCTCCGCACGGAGCAGATTCTGGTCGTCCGAGACGACCGCAACCAACTTCTGTTCAAGCGCATCAAGTTGATTGTTCTCTGGATCGAGCTCGCGCAGCTGATCTATCGAGCTGCGAGCTTCTGCTGCATCACCGCGCGACAGAGCCTGCTCGGCGGCATCGATCGATTCCCCCGCTTCCCGAATCTTTTGCGCTAACACTTGTTGTTCTTTTTCTTTTGCTTCGCGCTCGGCCGCCAGCCTGGCCTGAAGCTGCTCGAGCTTTACCGCATCAGCCGCCCTCGCCACATTGATCTCTTCGCGCAAAGCATCAACGCGCTCACTGAAAACTGACTGTTCACCGATAGCCTCCAAACCACTACTCGCCTTGCCGTACTCACCTGCTGCAATCGCACGCTCGGCATCGGAAATAGCCAGTTGATGTTGCTCTGCTGTGCCCAGTTCGCCAGCTAATTCATCCAGCACCGAAGACTGATACCCTTGATCCTGCAGGGTAGTCACCGCCTGCCGGGCCTGCACTAGATTCCCAAGCTCAATAGACTTCCGAATGGGGTCAAGCTGCTCGGAACCGACCTGCTTGCTTACCAGTTGATCCGCACGATCGCCTCTGTCCGGCTCTAAGTCGGTATCACTCGCCACCAAATCCTGTATGGCGCTTTGCTCACCATTGTTTACGAGCGCATCTGGCTGAGGTGACAGAAAGTACCAGCCACCAAGACCAACCACTGCGAGCCCGGCCACCAGTGATAACGCAATAATGACCGGACGAGTTTGTCGCGGTTCGGGGGACACACGCTCTGTGTGCACTTCGAGCTGTAAATCATCCCAGGGGGCATCATCCGGCCTGAACGTTTCCTGCTGAGGCGCTTCCCGGAGCCGGGTGCTATCTCGCCGGTTACGCTCAGTCCGCGGATTGGCCATTCGCGATGGTCGGGCGGTCTGTCTGGCAGACTGACTCTCCGCGGCACGGATGGAATCCGCAACAGGGTTGCGCGCTACGACAACAGTCCGACCATCTTCAGATGGCGCTACATGCGCTGTCAGCGCTTCGCGCCACTGGGCAAGTGTTGCCGGCCTGTCGGAGAGGTTTGGACTCATCCCCCAATCAATTGCGTCGAGAAATGCCTCACTGTAGTGCCCGCGGCCAATCTCGGTCGCGGGCGTCAATGGATCGCTCAATTGCGCCGACAACGCAGCCAGCCGACTGGCGGAGTTAGGTGGCGTCTGCCTGGAAATCGCGTAATGCATGGTTGCGCTTAGCGAATAGATATCCGTCCATGGACCTTCTTCCATACCCGGCACAGAGTGAAACTGCTCAAGCGGAGAGTAGCCGACTGAGACAAAGGCTGTGTGCGCAGTATTATTGCCAAGCAGCGCCGGTCGCGCACAGCCAAAATCGAGCAATACCGGGTTGCCATCTTTTCGGATGATCAAATTGGCGGGCTTGATATCGCGATGCAGAAATCCCCGATCGTGCACCTGCGCCAAACCGTCTATCACCCTCAGGAAAATATCTTTCAGACGTGTTTCGGGTATCAGACCAACGCGGGCGGTGTAGTCCTTAAAAACTTCACCCTCTTCATAATCCATTACCAGGTAGGCGGTGTTATTGGCCTCAAACACCGTAATAATCCGGACAATGCTCGGATGATTGAATTTGACCAGGGTTCTGGCTTCTTTGATGAAACGACCCAGCCCTACGTCGTAGGACTCGCTGACATCCCGACTGATCGGATCGAGCGAATTGTCAGCGCTGCGCGCTACCTGCGCATCCGGCGCATACTCCTTGATGGCAACCAGGTGATCCAGATTGGTATCGGTCGCGAGATAGGTGATACCAAAGCCGCCTCGCCCCAGAACGCGATCGATGCGATACCATTGCAGCATATCGCCCTGATTGAGCGCACGCGTCATCTCACCCTCACTGGCAATACCCTCTATCGAAGAACCGCTCGCTGGCACAATACTGTGGGGCCACGTCAGGCAACCTGTTCATATCATCTAATCTGAAATAGTAACAGACCGGAACCTCGCCCGCTGAGATGCAGAACAGCATTTACCCAACGCCTGCGGGGCGCCGCAAGATCGCGTGCCATAGCGTCCCGGGCCCACGGGCCCCGCTAACACTTTGGTACCCCCGAAACCACTTGATTCAGCAAGGATACTTGTATTACCGTAGCCTGGATCATTCGACCGCGTGGCCCTCGAAGAATCGAGCGTTCCTCGTTGAAGCCCAGCGCCACAAGAAGCAAGTTTTAGAATAAGGAAGCCAATGAGTAACTACTACCGCAGGTCAGCCCAAACAGCCTCCGTTTTCATTTGCACCCTGATCGCTTTTCTCTCTACATTCGCAATCGCGCAGTCATCATTTGACCTCGACCCTCCAACGATTGCTCACACAGTACCCAGTGCCATGACAATCGGGAAGCCGTTGCGTGTAAACGCAATCGTCACTGACGACAGCGGCATAGAAGACGTGATTGTTCACTATCGTGCCGGCCAGTCCGGGGAGTACCAAGCAGTCTCGATGATAAATGTCCAAGGCTCAGAATACACAGCATTACTCAGCACAACAAAAGACCAGAAGAGCATTCGATACTACATTGAGGCTATTGACTCAAGCGGCAATCGCGTTGTGGAGGCATCTCCCCAATCACCATTGATCGTATCCGCGAAGAAGAAATCGAACGTTTTGTACATTCTGCTTGGAGCCGTTGCAGTGGGAGCACTGGTCGGGGCAGCCGGGGGCGGTGGAAGTTCCGGCGGGTCGGGCGACAGCGGTACGCGTGTCCTCTCAATTAGCGCTGGCGTTCCAGACTAAAATATCCAGGCAATCCCGCGCAGGCTCGTGTAAACAAATTTATAAGAATGTGGTTTTACACGGGCCTTGCCGCCGATCCAGCCAGCCAGGGATGACCCCGCCTCAATGCGCAGGTCATAGCAGCAGTAACGATTGAGATTAACTAAATAGCAGTTAGAGCAAGCACGAATCTTCTCACGCCCGCCGCACTACTTTGCACATATCCGGGACGCGTGGTTCTTTCACCTAACAGACAACAACCGCTCATAAGCGCGATGTTGATGCTTGATACCTGGCCTACAGAGGTGCACAGCAATGTGGCTTGCCACCAGGTGACCTCATCTGGCCGGGCGACTATCGTACCTGGGGCCCGTGTCTGCCTGTAACCCGAACGCGCTCACAATCCAAGGGCTGGCAACCACTCCACAACCCGCGATCACAAGAATAATAGTTCCAGGCAAAACATCTCGTCGCCGCTTTCGCGTTTGCCTGTAGTTTGGCCCACAGATCAGCGAGCCTACCCGAATGGAGTATCAAAAAATGCCTGCTTCCTGCTCGTTGCAGTGATCGAAACGAGCCTGATAGTAAGGATATCGCCAGTAGCCCAGTTACTCCAATTGCACTTTTGCAAACGAATACGGACGCAGGAAAGAGTCGTTTTCAACGCCGATCCAGGCGTATTTAGCCTCTCGCAAGCCACCGTTGTCGTCATCGGTCAATTCTATATCAAGGCCGAACTCGCTCCCAGACGTCAACCCCAAAGCACTCATATCCAGCTGTGCAGCCAGTTCGTACGCACAGTTGGCGGTTGCCCGGAATGTATGCGTTGAACAGGTTCCGTCGGGGCAGATAGGTCTGTTACCACTATCGTTCGACAAATTGACGGCATTGGTATAGCTGCCAGATTGCGTGGGATCCGGCGTGTAGACAAATTGAAAATCATTCTGTGTGTCGAACGGGCTGTTAGGAGTAGCGTCGTTACCGGCGTCGATGTATATCTCCACCCCGTCATCATGCCAGTATTCGAAAAAGGGGCTATCGGGATTGCCACCGTCGCTGAAAACGGCCTCGTCGCGGACACACACCAGGAATTTCAGGAATTGCCCATCGTGCCAAACTGAAAACTGAGATCCGCCAGTCACGTCACCGATGTCGTCACCAGAAGTTTCAGCGTCATTTATTGGACTGACACCTATAGACGGGCTTAGAAACGTAGCCTCGCTAAAAGGTATCGTTAAATCAATCCTGTCGAGTGGATTTCTGTTTTCCCGCAACTCCAACAGATTAGACCGATCGTCGCCGTCGTTGTCGAATCGCGCACCCTGTGTTGAATAGTTGGATACGCTCAATTCCTCTTGCTGGCTACTTACTGTCGCGGCAAAGTCCGCCAGCAGCAACCTTGATCCGTCAACATTGGTATACCAGGCCAGCAAGACCTCGTTCGACTGATTCTCCGGGATATCCACCTGCGCGCTCCACACATCAGCTCCCTGATTCGGCACACTAACCGGAGCTTGCTCATTTACGGCGATCTCCAGCTCAAGTGCCGAAGTTTCAATCGCCGCAATCTGCCTGATATCTGAAGGGACAGGGACAGTAATATTCCCGTTCGAGACCGTGACCGTGTCGCCTCCTCCACAACCACCGAGAAGTAATACTGTCATTCCGAGCCACGCACTTCTGTTTTCCATCACGAATCCCTGGTTGAATCACACTGCGGACGTATCATCTGTGCAACGAGGGGCTGCAACCAGACTGCGGTTGGCCTTTGCGCAAGATAAATCGACTGGGTTGAGCGCTTCAGACACCTGATGTCAATAGTTACACTCTACGAGGCACTTTACTCAGAGTGCATCGGTTTTTCAATAAGATCAGCGCGATACTTGTACGAGCGGGCATGCAGGCAAGACTTCGATTTAAACCAGCTTACTTGTGGATTTTGCACCTTCACCGCGCAGACCATGACCACATGATGACCAATCAACCAACTCATTATGCTGCACTATCCAGGTGATTCCAGTTCGACGATATGGCCACCAACTGCCGGGCGCAGACCAACCGGCTATCGATGTTCTTTTTCGGGCACAAGCGCAAGCACTGGCAGGATTCAGCACCGTTTACCCGGGAGGAGGTAGTACCCAGCCACACGCCGTGAAACAGGCGAACTGCCAGCACGGTTCAATGATCGGGATCACTCCCGAATCAACACTATCGCGAAAACCAACCAGCCAGTTCACTGCAAAACCGGGGCGTACACGCGCAACTAGCGTTCTCGCAAGGCCCGCTCCCGAGCCCGCAACACCGGCGTCAGCAAATACTCCAGCACTGTCTTGGTGCCGGTAACCACACTGACATCAGCCACCATGCCGGGAATCAGTGTCAACGGCACGCCGTCTTTATCGTGACCGAGCACATTGGATTCGGTGCGCAGGTGAATCGGATAGTGGCGCTCGCCTCTCTCGTTGCTCACGGTATCGACACCAATATACTCAACGGTCGCCGGCATGCCGCCATACACCGTGAAATCGAACGCGCTGAACCGTACGATCGCCTGCTGGTTCTCGTGGAGAAACCCCACATCCGACGGGCGTATTTTGGCCTCAACCACCAGCGAATCATCGTGCGGCACGATCTCCATAATATTCGCACCGCTCTCCACTACACGCCCCGGCGTATTGATATGAATCTTGTTAACGACCCCGCGCAGTGGTGCACGCAGTGTCGCGCGTTCCAGCCTGTCCTGATCACGCAGCAAGGCTTCATCAAGCGCGACCGCCTCGGTTCGATACGAATCATATTGCTCCATCGCGTTGCGAAAATAACTGCTGCGCAAGGTATCCAGCTGGCCGCGCAATTCCACCGCATCGCGACGCACGCGAAGCAGATCCAGTTTGGTGACCGATTGCTTTACCTTGCCAAGAATATCGACTTCTTCTTCAGCCATGCTTAACCGGGCGTTTAGTGCCGCTTCCTGGCTGAAATAGTCCTCGCGGCGCAAGCGATATAACTCGCGTTCGGCATCGGCAATGGCCACATCCAGATCAGCCGGAAATTCAATTGCCTCAAAGCCTTTGGCCTCGGCCAGCAAGCGCGCCATGCGACCATCCAGTATTGCTCTGCGAGCCTGCTGTTCGCGGAAGTTTGCGTGAAAAATCGCAGTATTCAGTCGCAGCACTGGCTGACCGGCTTCAACCAGTTCACCTTCGGACACCAGTATCTCTTCGATCAGGCCACCTTCCAGGCTTTGTATCAACTGCACCTTGTTGGCCGAAATCACCTGTCCGCTGCCACCCGCCACCTGATCGATCTGCGCCACACTGGCCCAGGCGACCAGCACCACCAGCGCGCCAAGGCAGACCGACGGAATCCAGTGCGCCCGAAACTTCACCCCCTTTTTAAGCGCTGATGCCGCCGCCTTGCGATAGTCTATTGCCGAGGTCAATGCCCGCGGCCGGGTTTCCGGTGCCGGCACCCCGGCCTTATCGTTGGCGCCCAGCGAATCCAGTTGTGCCAGGTCCCACAACGCAACGGCTGATGGCGCATGTTTCCCAGCAGACTTTTTGGCTCTATCTTTTACCTGATCAGACACTGGCTGCCTCCACTTCGCGCCTGGTGGTGCGGGTTTTCTTCACCACTCTGGATTCACGTAGTTTCGCCATCACCTGATCGACCGGCCCGTCGGCGACAATTTGCCCACCGTCGACCACAATGGCGCGATCGACAATCTCAAGCAGCGCCGGCTTGTGGGTAACGACAACCAACCCCCGTTTTGAACTGCGAGCCATGGCGGCGAGGCTTTGCACGACCAAACGCTCTGTGGCGGGGTCGAGATTGGCGGTTGGTTCATCGAGCAAAAGCATTTGCGGCTCGCGCAGCAGACACCGCGCAAGCACCGCCGCGCGTCGCTGCCCGCCCGACAGGCAACAGCCCCGCTCTCCCACGTTGGCCTCGAGACCATGCGGATGTTGATTGACAAAATCTGCAAGCCCGGCGGCATGCAGCGCCTGTTGCAGCGTGGCCGGCTCGACATCGCTCAGGCCAAGGCAGAGATTCTCACGCAGGGTGCCGGCAAATAGCGAGGCATCCTGTGGCACGTAACCCACCATGCGCCGAATACTTGCCGGGTGAAAACGGCTCGACTCAACGCCATCGATCAGCAATTTGCCATCTTCCGGGTTGTACAGGCCGGCCATAATTTTCAGCAGCGTGCTCTTGCCGGAACCAATCCGTCCCAGCAGCGCGATTTTTTCATCGGGGCTGATCGTTGTATTGATACTTTTCAATGACGACCGATCAGAACCGGGATAGCTGAACGACAGATCGCGAAACTCAAAACGCGCCCGCGGCTCGGCAGGTGTCCCGGAAATCTGCCGAACATCCGTCTCGCGTTCCAGTTGCATCACCCCGTTCAGGGAATGCAGCGATTGCAACGCCTGCTGGAGTCGAGTCATTAACCCGGAAATCATCGCCAGCGGCGCCAGGCAACGCGAACTGAGCATCACCACGGCAATCATGCCGCCCATCGTCATCGCACCATCCTGAATTCGATACACCGAGGCCAGCACAATGCACACTGAAGTAAAATGCATGACCGCTGTAGTCCATGAGTTACCGAGCAATCCATACCAGTGCGACTGCACAGCGTGGCCCGATGAAAAGCGCAGCATGGCATTCATTTTTCGCTGCAGTGCGCCCTCGGCGTTACAGGCTTTTACCGTTTCGAGCTGGCTGACACTCTCGGCGATAAAAGCATGTCGCTCCAGCCCCGATTCGGCCGCGCGATTCACCGCGCGATACAGCGGTATCTGCAACAGCACGCTCACCGCAATGGCTGCCAGCGCTGCAATAACAAGTATCCAGCCGATGCTGCCACCGAGATAAAAAACCACTGCGAAAACCACGATCGAAAAAGGCAGATCTGCGACCGCCAGCATGGTCGCGCTGACGAAAAAGTCCCGCAGTGTTTCGTAGGCGCGCAGGCGGCTTGCGAGTGTGCCGGCGGAACCCGGCACCGCTCGCAGCGAAGTTGCCATCACTTGCTCAAACAGGCGCGTGCCCAGCTCATAATCCATTGCCCGCCCGGCTCGCTCAAGCACGAGTCCACGCACTACGCGCAGGATGAAATCGAACAGGAAAACCGTCAGCACACCGGCCGCCAGCACCCACAGGGTTTCAACCGCCTGATTGGGCACCACGCGGTCGTAGGTGATCATGACAAAAAATGGCATCGCCAGCGCGAACAGATTGAGCAGCAGCGACGCGGGCAACAGT
>CAKZSB010000236.1 GCA_937920585.1 uncultured Granulosicoccaceae bacterium
GAGCGTACCGAGGCCCTGCAGTCGATGGTGGTCGATTTGTTTGATCAGTTTCCCGGTATCGAGGAACTGGATGTCGCGGTCGTTGGTCTCAACAGTCAAAGTGCTGCTGAACTGACTGCGGACAATCGTCAGCTGTCGCTCAAGTAAAAGTGTGACCGGAGCGAGATCAAACCGATGAGTGACAACGTAGTCGAGGTGCGAAACCTGGAATTTGCCTGGCAGGCGAAGCTGGGCAACGTGCTGTCCATCCCGACGTTTGATCTCGCTCGCGGTGAGCGATGTTTTTTGCGTGGACCATCCGGCACCGGCAAAACCACACTCCTGAGCCTGCTTGGGGGCATGGTGGTGCCGGATAGCGGCACCATCTCGGTGGACGGCATCGACGTCGGTCAGTTGAACGGTCCTCGCAGGGATCGTTTTCGGGCCGACCGAATAGGTTATATCTTTCAAATGTTCAATCTGATTCCCTATCTGTCGCCGCTGCAAAACGTCCTGCTGCCTTGTCGTTTCTCGTCGCAGCGGCTGGCCCGAATCGACGGCGAGCCGGCGGCCGAGGCCAGTCGTCTGCTGTCGCAACTGGGCCTTTCCACTGACATCATTCACCGGCGTGCCGCGGCGCTGAGTGTCGGCCAGCAACAGCGAGTGGCCGCCGCCAGGGCACTAATTGGCAAACCGGCAATCGTGATTGCGGACGAACCCACGTCCTCGCTGGATAGCGATGCGCGCGGATCTTTCATCGAACTACTATTTGACGAATGCCAGCGCAACGGTACCAGCGTATTGTTTGTCAGCCATGACCAGGCGCTGGCAAGCCACTTTGATCGCAGTCTCGATCTGGCCGAGATCAATCAGGTGGTATCTGCATGAACGTGCTATCGCTGGCGTTTGCAAGCCTCGCCAATCGAAAATTTACCGTGCTGCTGACGGTCGCCGCGATCGCCCTGAGTGTGGCGCTGCTGATTGGCGTCGAGCGCCTGCGCGATGGCGCCCGCAACGGTTTTTCCAATACTATTTCGGGCACCGATCTGATCATCGGCGCTCGCACCGGTCAGTTGCAGTTGCTGATGTACTCGGTTTTTCGTATGGGCAACGCGACCAACAACATCACATGGCAAAGCTATCAGGAGATCGCCGCCGACCCGCAGGTTGAGTGGACGGTACCCCTGTCGCTGGGTGACTCGCACCGTGGTTATTCAGTACTGGGTACCAGCGCCGAGTACTTCGAGCGCTACCGATATGGTCGCAAGCAGCCGCTCGCATTCGCCGACGGCGCTCAATTCGATGATCTGTTCGATGCCGTTGTCGGCGCCGAGGTGGCCGAGAAGCTGGGCTACAAGGTGGGCAGCGAGATCGTCATCGCCCACGGGCTGGGCACAAGCTTTGCCGAACACGATGACAAACCGTTTGTCGTCGCGGGCATTCTGGCGCGCACCGGCACACCGGTCGATCGCACCGTGCACGTAAGCCTCGAGGCGATTGAGGCAATACACGTGGGATGGGAGTCCGGCGCACGCGATCCCGGTATGAATGTGACGAAAGATCAGGCGCGTGAAATGGAATTCAGGCCCACCAGCGTTACCGCCTTTCTGGTCGGTGTGAAGTCTCGACTGGGTATTTTTAAACTGCAGCGAGCCGTCAACGAATACCGTGCTGAGCCGTTGCTGGCCATCGTACCGGGTGTTGCGTTGCAGGATCTCTGGCGCATGCTGGGCGTCGTTGAAAAGGCCTTGTTTGCGATATCGGTCTGTGTGGTGATCACCGGCCTGATCGGCATGCTCAGTGCGATCCTCACCAGTCTCAACGAGCGCCGCCGCGAGATGGCCATTCTGCGCTCCTGCGGGGCACGTCCCTGGCATGTCTTTGCGCTGCTGATTGGCGAGGCCTTTATCGTCACACTGGGCGGAATTCTGCTCGGCCTGATCATACTGTTCGGCGCGCTGATTGCGCTGCGCCCCTGGATTGAAGAGCGATTTGGTCTGTATATGTCGCTCGCCGCACCGGGTGCCAGTGAATGGATGCTGATGCTGATAGTGCTTGGCGCTGCAATCGTGATCGCAGTGATACCGGCACTGCTGGCCTATCGCAACTCACTGGCCGATGGCCTGACACTGCGTGTTTGAACACCATGAAACAAACACGTTATCAATTAATATCTCAAACAGGAGAGCCCCGTGATGGCACTTGATTTTAGAAAGCTTGCCCGCGTCTCGCTGGTGTTTGCGCTGGTGGGACTGTCACCGGTACATGCTGAAGATCCCGAGGTTATCATGTGGGATGACCTGCAGCCGGCAAGCAATGATCTCGACCGGCAGCGCGCTAACGAGCCACCCCTGAGTCATGGCCAGCAATCACCGTTGCAAGCGCAGATGTCCGGCGATGTGGTGCCGGAACTGGACGGCAAGCGCGTCAAGCTACCCGCCTATGTCGTGCCGCTCGATGGCGATCAAACCAGCCTGACAGAAATGCTGCTGGTACCTTATTTCGGCGCCTGTGTGCATGTGCCGCCACCGCCGCCCAACCAGATCGTCCATATACAATCCGAAGACGGTGTTGCGATTGGCGATCTGGATCTGTACAACCCGGTCTGGGCCACCGGCATCATTCGCACCGAAGCGCTCAGCCATGAAATCGCTGAAATCGGCTATCGAATGGAAGTTGAGGAGCTGACCGTCTACGACCCGCGGGACAACCCCCGCGTGGTCGATAAATAATCACGACGGCTCGACATCCGCATTGGCTTGCTCTGCTGTCGGCGGCAGCGGGGCAAAGTAGCCCACCACCAGCAGCAATCCGCCGACGCCTACAAACGACGCGATCCGTGTGATCGAATCCTGGTCGGTCAGATCGATCAGGAACAGCTTGGCTACAACCACAGCAATCAGCGCGGCAGCACAGAACCATACAATCCGTCGATGCGAGCGCGTAGCGTAAACTGCCGTACACAGCCCGACGATCGTCCAGAAAATAGACAAACTGGTCTGCACCGTCGGCGAGTAGAAAAGATCGCCCGGTGTGTAGGGTATAGCCTGCCAGACGTGCAGGGATTTCAGTAACAAAGAGGTGGCCCACGCGAATACCGCAAGCCCGCCGGCGAGCCACCAGTTTTTGTGAAGTTCAGAGTCCGGGCTCGCTTTTTCTACTTTCAATCGCCAGATAAGAAAACTGCCCAGTACGATCAACTGGCATAAATCCATCGGGTTTAGCAGCGGCAGGTAAGGCAGCGGTGCTGGCGTTAATACATGTCCGATATTGCCCAGCGTCCACAACAACATGACGCCGAGTATTACTGTCGCGGCGAGGTGGCGAAACGCCCGCGGGTATGCACTGAACGGCCAGCGATGTATCAACACCGGCGCTGCCAGCGCGATGGCCAGCAACAGCCCGGAGCTTGCGTGCCGCCAGGCCGACGCCGTATCGTGAAGTTGAAACAGCGAATGGGCGAGCTGGCTCGCAACAACAATGAGCAGTATCCAGCTCACCGCGTGCAGCCAGTTGGCCGACGGCGAGCGTGGCGGCTTGCGTTGGTAAAGCACAAAGTAGTGTGCGGACATTGCTGCAATCCACATGACGGCGATTTTCAGCCAGTCGCCATGATTGCCAATCCCGGGCCAGGTCAGGAAAATGCAGGCGAGCAGAAAAGCACCTGCCCACGGCAAGTACTCGAGCACAGGCAGTTTCGCGCGGCGATTGATCGCCCAGCCGATCACGCCGCTGCCGGCAATGAAAAGTAACAGCGCCAGGTGTCGCTCAACGCCGGACAGTAATTCCATCCCGTGCAGGCCGATGCCGCCGTACCAGAGTAACAACCCCCAGCCCGCCAAACCGTTTGCCAGCGTCTCTTTGAATTTGCCTGGCAGGGCACCCGCCGTCGTTAACCAGCCCGTCACCAGCGCGCAGACAGCAAGCATGGCAACCCCGAGCAGGGTGGTTCGATCGAGCGCGAACGCACCGTGAGTTCGGTAGAGAAAGAATCCGAAGGCGCCAGCCTGCAGCAAGTATCCGAACCACAGTAGTGGCAGCTTTTTCTGTCGCTGTGCGAGCCACACAAAAGCGGTGCCCTCGATCGCCCAGGCGGCAGATGTCCACAGCGCGTCGAAAGCCAGCGGTATGGCCAGCGTGCAGAAAATCAGCCCCAGCACGACAAACGATTCAGCCAGCAGACGCAGCGCTGTAGTCGCCCGCCACCACAGTAGTGCGCCGAGTAGCAGATAAAAAACACCCAGCGCCAGAGCGCTCCAGGCCAGCCCGTACTCGAACGGCTCGACCAGTTGCGCCTGCAGGCCGAAGCCGATTAGTGGTGTGCCGAAAATCAGGGTGCCATCCACCAGCCCCCTCAAACGCGGTGGCTGGCGCCAGGCAAAAACGATAGCAATTGCAATAAATTGCAGCGCGAACAACACCAGAAAAAGTTGTGCCGATTGATAGTTCTGCGGTTCATAGCGAAGCGCACCCCAGGCGGTTGCGACGAGAAAGGTGAAAGCAAAGGCAATCAGATTCAG
>CAKZSB010000237.1 GCA_937920585.1 uncultured Granulosicoccaceae bacterium
TGACAAATCTGGCGATATCGACACACTGATGTGTATTGCCTCATACGAAGACATTGAAAAGCACCTGCCCCCGATTGCCGACTTACAACAGAGTGAACTGTTTACAGATTTGAATGCCGTTTACAGGCACTATAGACAAACGGCACTGGACAATCATATTGCTCTTCCGCTTGTCAAGACCGTCAGAATTAAGGTCAAATGAACATTATGATTCCGCTATCGCCTGGATACTCATGCTCATTCGCCAATTCTATTTTTGGCATAAACCTGAATTGCTACCGTGATGATAACTAAAGACGTCGAGAGCGACAATCTGATCTCCATTTATGTCGACGCAAGGAAAAGCGATTCAGACAGGAGAGTCGCTGCGCAAAAATTGTACGAAATGCATTCACCTGCGGTAATGAAAAGAATAGCCAAACAGGTATTCAACCCTGAGGATGTACTGGATATCGCACAGACTGTTTGGATGACGGTGTTACGCAGAGACACACTGATTGAAAAATACACAAAGCCTCAGGGCAAATTCGCCGCTTTTCTGGAGGCGCCGATAAAATGGGCTATTTTGAAACATCTTGAGAAGCTCCCCTATACAATCGACAGTAGTGGCAGGAAACACACACCTGATTTCACCGAACTGACGGATTCTTCGTATCAGCAAAACCTCGACACCGCGTATTACGAATACGCAGTAGAAAACATTATAAAGCCAAATCTAAAGACCATAGAATCTGGCAATCGCTGCGTCTATATATCCAGCGAGTACGATCTTGTCTTTCACGACCAAACCCCGTCATTCGATGAAGCAGCCCACATCAACGGATACGAAATAACTACTGCCACCAAACTACACGAGAGCGCAAGTAACAAACCTGCTGAATCCAGAACTGATGATGAAACGTCATTGTACGTCACCCTGCACTACAGAAGCCTACTGGCGCAAGCCGACACCAAAGTATCAAGAGGCAAACACCTTTCGATGATGGTGGGGCTCAGCGAGGCGGTATTCAGGACACGATTACACTACGCGAAGAAGTATCTGCTTGGGCTCGTCAGGAACAATAATCTGGTATCGATTGCGGAGCCGGATCATGTCTAGAGATAATCACCAGGATGAGATAATTAGAGCGGTAAGGGAAAATATACACGAAAGGCAACAATCGAATATGGAGTTTAGACACTCAGAAGTAGAATCAGTGAAAAGTGCAATATACAGACAGATCAATCTTGAGATCAGTCACTCACAAGCGCATTCCGTGTCAAATACCTCAACCGATCCAGTGCCGGGGAAAAAGCTTGGGTTACGCGCAATCGCTGAACGCACACTTGATCTATGTCGGGCTGTCTGGCCAGACCCTCTGCTGGCGACCGTCGCCACACTGGCGCTAATAACCAGTGTGACTGCAGTACTGGTACTGAATAATTCCGGCAAGCCAGAGTTCGTTGATCAAATCACCCATATGAGTGAACTGACATTGCCACAGACACTTGGCAATACCAGTGAGAATCTCATGAGGCATATCGCAACAGAGCCAGTCGGATCACGGGCCCTCTTATCGACCAACAGATCCGACAGGTACAAGGCCTTCGAGACCGGTGTTCTGATCGCTCACCTGCAGATTCTGGATGGCAAGCATGCCGAACATTCAAGCAGACTGGTTAAATCCTATATCGACAAGGGACTGGCGTTTACCGCGCGCACCGAAGGACATAACGATATCAATGTGCTTTACGAGACTGTCCGAAGGCTTATGCAAAAAAGGGAGACCCGGCTCTGGCTCCAGCAAGGGCATATTGTAGAATCGTTGTATCTCACGTCAATCCTGGCCATGAATGATCTGAATACAGACCCGGTCAGTGACTTGCTGGAGCACTACAGGAGACTGGCGAAGCAGACCTTTTACGGGGATCAGAATAAGCAGTATATAGAAAATCACGAGGCGCTCATGCGCATGACAATCAGGACCAACGCTACACCCGAAGATCTGGCGTCACTTACCAGCACCCTGCGCAACCTTAAGGTGCTAGCGCAATAACCCTATGGACAGAACCAGGTTCCTCTTTTTCGAGACAAAAGTAGTCGCCACCTTGTGTTTACTATTGCTGGCCTGCACGCCCATTCTCGCGGCCAGCTGCTCAACAAGTAAGTGCTACACAGATGCATACAACAGTGTGGACAGCACAGCTTTTCCGCTGGTTAACAGAGTGGACGGTATCTTCAATAAACTGCGAAGCACGGTCGGCCTGAAAAAAACCAACCGGGCAAAATTGCTCGTGATCGATGCGAGCGGCTATCCGTGGGCGGTCGCGCTGAGTGACAATACCATCGTACTCACCACTGGCGCAATTCGAAAGATGTACCAGGGAAACGATTACGCCCTGGCTGATGCCAGAGTTGCATTTGTTCTGGGGCATGAGTTGTCCCATCTCGTCACCGACGATTTGTTTCACCACAGGGCGTTTGCCGCAACCAGGGTGCCAGAAGGTGACTCAGCCGATTGGCAGCGGTCGAGTCCTGCCGATGAGAATCGTGCCGATTTCAACGGCTATCTGTTTGCAACCATTTCCGGATACGAGACACAACAGCTCCTGCGGAAAAAGAATAACTTTTTCAACAGCTGGCTTAATCAACTGGGTGTGGTGGAAGGCAACTCACATCCCGACATGACTAAACGGGTAGACTTCATTCGCGCGCGCTTCTCGACATTACAGGCTGAAATCCCCTACTACAAATTTGCCGTTATGCTCGCGCATTTCGGCCACTACAAAGACGCACAGCTTCTGTTCGAGGATTATCTCAACAACGTTGAAACACAGCAGGCCTACAGCAACCTCGGATACGTTTATCTACAGCGCGCGCGTGAGGAAATGCCCGATAGTCTCTCCTACAAGTACTGGATTCCAACGCTACTGGAGCCTGGCAGCGGCCTGGAGACCAATCGATCTCGCAGCCTGTTTCAACGCTCAATCCCTGTGGCAGCCATCAATCTACTCGAAATGGCAGAGACTAAACTAAAGCTGGCGGTAGAGATGAATAGCGATGATCTGGCAAGCCACATTAATCTGGCAGCGACCTATCTTTTCCTCCCTAACAAAATTCACCACGCCTATGCCGCCATCAGGGACGCCCGGAACACACCGCTGGGTAAAAATCCTTCTGTGGCAATACAGCTTGAAAGCATCTACCAACTGATTCGCGCCGCCGATGACGATGACAACGGCGATCGCTGGCCAAAGGCCCGGGACAAGCTGGCAGAAATCGCCCGCCAGGACGATGCTCCCGAGAACTTACTGTATAACCTTTCACGCATGCTGGACAGCCGCGGCCGAAGTGGAGCGGCCACCCGATACTGGAAACTGCTCTATCAGAAGCTACCCACACTCCCGAGGATCTACCAAATCCAGGTTTGTCTGCGGCTGGGTCTGGATTCCTGCAACGAATCAATCACTGCTAAAAATACGGTAATGCAATTCGCACCAGAAATGGCAACCGGCAAAGTTCCCATTGGCCAGGACATGCGCTATCCGGCAGCCCGAAAATACCTCGAGAAGCACTGGAGCAACCATGTAGCGCCCCGAAAAGAACTGGAAGACCTGAACGCAGTAGTTTACTCAAACTCCGGCGGGGACAAACTGATGGTACTTGATCACTACATCGAAATGCTGGTGAAGAACGTACCCGACGACACATACTTCGCCAGCATTGAGAATCTAGTCGACACATTCGGACCACCGCAAGCCTCTCTGCCTACCAGCGGCGGTTTCATACTCAGCTATGGCTCGGACTGGTCTGCCCTGGTAGAGGATTCCCGGGTTACGGAAATCTGGCTGTCCGGGCTTTCCAAAGCTGCGCAAACTCGCTAGTACAACATTTCCGGCACTTTAGTTTATTTTTCATTTTCTCGAAACATTTTGCAATTTCCATGGTTATACAAAATGAGGTACCCCGTAGGTTAACCCAAACAAGAGAATGGCAAATGAAATCAATATCGATAGTGTTTTTGATGGCGAGCTTCACGCAGGTTGTCCTGGCAGATGGTAGCCGGATCGATGGCAATGTAAGCATCAATGCGACCGTACACGGCGGGCAAATTGCCAATGCCACTGGCGTTCGGGCCATGGCAGTCAATGCAGTTGGATCCGTAGAAGACTCCGACATCAACGGCAACGTTACGATCGAAGGGACCGTGCGAGGTGGCCAGGTTGCAATTGCCGGTGGCGTAAATGCAGAGGCAATCAATGCCATAGGCCGCGTCGAAGACTCGCGGATTGGTGGCAATGTAGATATCGTTGCAGTGGTCAATGGTGGCCAGGCGGCTCTGGCGACAGGTGGTTTCTCACACGCGAAAAACCTGGTCGGCTCGATCGACTAGCAAAGCTACCGCTCAAATTGTTAACTCCTGTTTGCCAGGAGTTAACATCCAATCCCGGAATACCAAACAACGCGACGAAAACCACAACCTGCAGAAGGTGTCTCACATGATAAACATAGCAGTGATAGCGACCTCGATGGCCCTGCTTTACAGCGGATTGTCAGCGTGGGGAAATCTTGAGGTTACCGCAACCAGCCTGTGTGCTACTGGTTATCCAGGCAAAAACACCATCGCCACTAATCAAACCGGCACAATTTCCAATACGACGGTTAACGGGACGATCAGCATTAAAACCCAAGTTTCCGGCGGGCAGATAGCAATCGCCTCCAGCGCACACGCGGATAAAACCACTGTTCAGGCCTTTGTGAGTGATAACATTCAGATAGCTGTCGCCAGTGGCCCGAATGCGCAAGCCAGCAACATAGATAATCAAAGTTATGTAGCAGCAGGATCTTCAAACTCAAAATGCAATGCTCAGCCAGTTGGCGGTAACCGCCGCTAGCGAGTTTATGCAGTGCGAATTTCGCAAAATGTTATTATTGATACAGGGATACCAGGCATGTTCAAATGGTCAGTTTTTCTACCTGTTTTAGTCTTTCTTGCCGGCGCACAACCAGGCGGTGCAGCGAAACCAAATGTTCTTAACCAGCGAACAGATGTCAGCCCGGATGTCCAGCTATTGATCATCGCCGCAAGAACAAAAGCGCTCGTTGCTGGTAAAACAGGATCGTCTCACACAGACAGCAAGGGGTGTCAGGACGTGAGAATTGGCAACGTGTCAACAGATCGTTTTTCCGCAGGGACTAGTCATAGCACACCGGAGAACGTCGTCGTCACTGCTCCGATAGTCAATATCTGCAGCCAATACTGAGAACCAACACCCGTTGGCGATCACTATGGATTTGCTACCATCCGTATAGCCTAAATCGCCGATATTCTCTGACTGAATGGAAATTTGTGTATGATTAAGTTGTTCTTTTGGTCAATTATTCTGGCTACCGCTGCAGTCGGATCGGTTAGCGCCAGCACCAGACACGCTCTGGTAATAGGCAATAGCAACTATAGCGGCGGGCATCGACTGGTTAATCCAGCACGAGATGCAAAAGACATGGCCAGGCAGTTAAAATCTATGGAGTACAAGGTTTTTCGGAACCGCGCTCAACTCGATCTGCAGATAGATCATTTCAACGAAACCGTAAACGCATTTCTTCGATCAGTCTCTGATGGCGACACCGCGCTCATCTACTACGCTGGCCACGGAGCATCTACTGACGGCCAAAACTATCTCATCCCGATATTACCTGATCATATTAAGCTTGAGACCAGGAATGACATTCGCAATCGATCGATATCACTGCAGAGCATCATGGAACGCGCAGAGCTTCACAATGCAAGCGGCGTCAATATTTTTTTCGTGGACGCCTGCAGAGACGCGCCGGTTGAGCGAAGCCTGAGCCGCTCCATCAACCTCACAGGAATGGCGGCGCTGGATCAGCGAACACAACCTAAAGGTTCATTTGTGGGATTCGCGACTGAATATGGCGCATTGGCGGAGGATGGAGATTCGCACAACAGCCCGTTCACTGAGGCACTTCTGGAAAACATGAAAACACGGGCCGACTCGCCGATAGAGCTGATGTACAAGAATGTCAGTGACAGTGTATTTTTAAAAACCGCAGGAAGACAATTCCCTATTCAGGAACCAAAGATACAGGGAAACTATTGCCTGGTTCCCTGCGCACTCCTAACACAAATCGAAACAGACTCGCTAACAGATTCCACAGCCGTAGAAACTATTCAGCAAGCCCCCAGGCCGGATAACACAGGCAACCTGTTTACGGTACGAAATATTGCCATCGGCGCCGCTGCGATTTTGCTGCTCGGAGTGCTTTCCTCACAAGGTGGTGACGATTCAATAGCCGGCTTTCCCCTACGTATTACACCACCATCGCCGTGACCATCACTATGCATACGAACAGAAATGTTACGATCACCGCTGCCCTGATATCACTTTTATCTGCGTGTTCAGGAAGCGATAGTTCAAGCAACACATTGACAGAGGTTCAGTTACCCGAACCCATACGACAAATCGCTGCCATTCGATATACCGACTTATTCGCTGACATCCTGGTGGACGAAACTGAACCGCAAACCTTTCAATTAAGCACCAGCGAGTCAGTGGTCGTGCACCTCAGCGATATTGTTCCCGGCATGTCGCACGACATTCAGATTGAGTGGTACGAAATTACGGATGGTGTAAGACTTGATCTGGCTACTCAGAGCGGTTCCTTTCTGGCAACACAGGGCAGTACATTCAGCGTTCCTTACGTAACGGCAGGCTTCGACGCTGACAATGATGGAATTTCAAATTTTCGCGAACGCGTAAACGATACCTGCCCCTGGATTCAATGTGCATCCGATGGACGATCACTGTTGAATCCGTTAGTCGCATTGGTCGTCAATATGGCCCCAGTTGGCAATTTATTCCAATCATTCACTCGCGGCGCCGATGACCAATGGCAGGAGTCTGGCACAACCGACAACCTCACTTTCAACTGGTCCGCCGCCAGCTACTCCAGAACATCAATTCATCTCCAGGACAATGAACGCTGCATCGTTTGCGATCCGTTCCAGCCGTACTTACTGGAAATCAACCTGGCAAATGGCACGGTGATTTTTGACTACAACGATGGTGAGCAAGAGCCTTTTTTGCTCTATGAAATTGAAAATGTCGAAACCGGCGTGTAACACCGAGAAGAATCGGCGTCAGGATTAGCAGCTTTTTAGCTCGCCATCGTTTGTTCGGCCAAAGGACATGCCCGGCAAGCCGGAGGCCACCACTTCCTCGCACCGACAGCGCTCGCCATTCATCCGGGCGTTGGCCACCAGAATGGAACCAATCTATCTGGTATTTGTCTCCACTGTTGTGGTATTTCCCAACCAGTACAGGACTAATTCAAATGAAAGTATTACCCTCATTGATGATCGCGACAGTGCTCGCAGTGCAAAGCCTGAGCGTGCATGCGCAAAACGACCCCAAACGCTCCGTCACCGAAGTAGCCGATGGCGTATACCGGCTGCAGAATAACTTTCACTATTCGATGGTCGTGCTGACTGGTGAGGGTGCCGTTGTAGTAGACCCTATTAACGCCGATGCAGCGGGCTGGATCAAATCAGAGATCAGCAAGTTGACCGACAAACCCGTAACCCACCTTATCTATAGCCATAGCCACGCAGATCACGCATCTGGTGGTGCGGTGCTGGCTGAACAGGCTACTGTGATCGCACAGAGCAATGCCCCCGATCACATCGATAGCGTCAAACCTACACTTCGTTTCGACGATACACATGTATTTTCAGCGGGGGATAAAACGTTCGAATTGACCTGGCTTGGCCCCGGTCACGGCGAGGATCTGATCGCTGTGGTGGTGCGACCTGCGAACGTCGCCTTTATCACCGATGCCGCTGCGCCCAAACGTCTGCCCTGGAGGAATATGGGCGGCGCCAACATCGATGACTGGATCAACCAGGTCAGGAAGATTGAGTCACTCGATTTTGAGATATTTGCCCCGGCTCACGGCAGTCTCGGCGTCAAGGCTGATGCGACAGACGTCCGTGTCTACCTCGAGGATTTAAAGGCCAGCGTGCTCAACGGACTAAAGAACGGCAAATCTATCAAAGAATTACAGGCAGAAGTAACAATGGAGGATTACCAGGACTGGGGGCAATACGAAAACTGGCTGCCGCTCAACGTTCAGGGCATGGCAAGCTTTCTCATCAAAACAGGTCAGGCAAAGTAAGCGCTGACTATCCGGCTGCAAAACATGTTGCGTACTCTGAAACAGCGCACCTCGCGCTGTTTCCGGGTTATTGCGCACAACTATATATACGAATGCCGCTGTATACGATACGAATTTTCCGCTCGAAAACAGCAATGCTTCTTCCAACGCCTGATTTGCGAACTACTTCGCCGAACGATGGTTGAACATTTTGCCCTCGCCCCCTCGGCAGTAAGCCACTACGACAGATACCGATTGTGCAGGCAAGATGCAGCAACCTCTGTGACGTCCTAATACCTCCGAGCTATTGACGCCCTCCACTATATCGTTAAAAATCACTCGAGCGAGCACGGGTGAAAAGACCCGTTTCCTCTTCGGGCTGATTGTTCATCACAGCGGAAAATTACATCAGCCGATGAGGACCCTATCGATGCTGGAAGTCATTTTTTTCAATTTTCCATGTGTGCAATCGATTTTCATCGTGTCCTGCGCTCACCATAAAAATAGCTGATTTTTTGCGCAATAAACTGACGGTTGACAGGGAAAACACGATGAAAGCAGTCCGCACATACAATGTCCGCCAGTGGAGCAACTGGATGAAAGCGGTCGCAACAATGCTCCTCTGCATAATAATAAGCGGTTGTTATCTAAGTGAAAACTCATTTCAAGAGAACAGAAACCTGACCCATCCATTGCCGTTTCGGTTCTTTCTGCACAGCGAGGATAAGTCGACTGACTTCGGATTTTCAAAAATGTATGCCGGACAGGCAAACGACCGATCATACGAGGTTACCTCCAACGATGCGATCGTCTCTATCAGTTTCGAGCAGCTCGATCGAAAGAACAATATCTACTGGGGGCTTGTACACTCTGTGGATGAGAAAGGTAAAGAAACTTTTTTCAACCTGTTGGCGAAAATAGCTCGCGGACAAATGCAGATATACCAACCACCAGATGCACCACGTGAATTCAAAACCCGCGACTCGCTGGTGCAGGCACTTGCCGACAAAAAGCTGCTGGAATCGCCCACACGCAACTATGCTATCTATGATTTGGGAAAACCCGATCAGAAGGCTCAGGCAGAGGCTCTGGTTCAGGCAAACAAGAAAGGCAGTGGCGATTCCGACTTTTCGCTGGACACCCCGGCAACTATCGATCTGACTCGCGCCAGATGGCGACCGGCAAACGACAATATTCGTCAAAAAGTCCTTCAGGCAGAAGTTCTCGACGAGAAAATTCGCGTTCACGGTTTCACTGATATTGAGCTGATTTCATTGCCGTTCTATAAGAGCACGAGCCTGGTTAGAGTGAGTGGCCACTGGAAACCTGATTCGCTTCAGTTCTATTTTATCTACGATGGCAACTCGCTGTTTCATCTAAATGGCGCGAGTCCGGTCGTACACGAGTACAACAAGTCACACCCACCCATTATCAACGCGCACACGGCGGCCTCATACCTTTGGTACTTCGGTTTTTTTGTTCGAAGCAAGGAACAGCCCTTTCTGGTACTGAACTCAAACACTGACACGTTCTACCCAAAATCCGGCAATGCCAGTTTGCAAAATAAGCTGGCCGGGAGCTTGAAAGCACCAGTGTGCGAAAAGAACGTTAACGAGGAGGAGTTCGACTGCAAGGTGGTTATGCTCTATTCCGGATCAGTCTTTGAAGCGGACATGAGGGTAGCGCGCAACGGCATGTTATCCATGCTCTCCGACAGCCCGCTTCATTCCGGGTTTCCAATGGTGGATGCCCCCGTTACAGTGGCCGCCGCCAGCGATCGCTTCGAGTTGAGCTATCACCCGCGGATCAATGATATATCGACGCTGCGAAAACAGATCATCAAACGTGGCGAAACGCCTTATATATTGGCGAATGGTCGCAGCGGCGTCTTGAATGTGCCGACCAATTATCTCGACGAAAAAGGTAAGGTTGTCTTGAACATCAGTGATCAGGCCACTACCGGCTTGGTATTCACCTACGACAAACTGAAATTCACTGCCAGATTTTCTGGCAAGAGCAATCTCGTAGAAATCCCGCTGGCAGCCATAGAAGCTGTTTATTCGAAGGAAACCGGCCAGGGCCTGCTGCTCTCCGAGACTACAAACTCAACTTCCCGGCCAGCGCCCCAGGCTGCCACAAAAAAGCCCCAAAGGACCAAACCAGCCCAACCAGTCAAATCCAGTTGGGTTCACGACTCGCCGATAGAGAACGGTGTGCGCAGAAATTACCTGTACAACTTTGCAAGCACCGCACTTGGTAGCTACGCCAATCCATTTCTGCGAGTGGCGTGTGGTAGCGACGGCGTAAACGTTGCCATCATGTGGGGCAAACCGATGAAAAACATGTACCCGGAATCCTCGAACCAGGAGGCCGTGCGCGTGAGCGCTAAGTTTGGCCAGGCCGACTGGCAAACCATTGCCTGGTCACTGTCGCGAGACCGCTTTGTCACATACCCTCCAACCGCATTCAATTCGATCGGCAGTGGCGTGGATTCAGCGATTTTTTCTCTGTTAGGCATGGACACGATCAGCAAACGCAACAGCGCCATGTTCGAATGGAACGCAAGGTCTTTTGTGAATCTGGTACGTAGCAATAACAAACTGGTACTGTCAGCTCGCGATTCCAGCAACCGCGATGTAACGCTGAACATCGACCTCACTGGCTACAGGGAATCTGCCCGAAAGCACTTCAGTAGCCGATGCCGCTAGCCCACAACCAACCAGGCAGGCACTGCAAGCACGACAATCGGATTATCACCCGACCCTGCACGCCTGGCGGCCCCTGGCCGGTTATGCTCAGTCGCTCCAACAAGCCCCGGGCTAGCCCGGGAACAAAGCGGGCATTTACCCGAACGGAATCTCCATCAGATCACGACCCGCGGTGATTCGACCATCGAAATTGGTCGCCACTGCCTGTTGATAATGCTCTTCGGTTACGCCCCGGTCACCGATATCCGGCACATAGTGATTGAGCACCAGATGCCGGGTCTGTGCCTGCGCGGCAATCCGCCCCACATCCTCACACGTCGTATGTGATGCCTCAAAGTGTTCCCACAGCCGGGGTTTCACAGACTTCATGTATTCGCAAATTTGCTTGGCACCAGGCACATACATCGCTTCGTGCACGAGAATGTCTGCCTCTTTGGCGAATTCCGCCAACGGCGGGTAGTAGGTGGTGTCCGCACCGAACACAACTGTACCGGCGCTCGTTTCGAATTTAAGCGCATAGCAGTGATATACCGGCGGGTGAATAACGCGCAGGCACGACACTTTCACTCGCTCATCCTCGTACACCGGCCCTTCAGCGATTTCTTCCCACTTCACCACATCGCGCAAGTCAGTGGCACCCTCATCTTTCACTCGAATATTGATGTCGAACATCTGGCCCAGCAGATGGTGCTCCATCAGATTGGCGACGCCTGGCGCGCCATAGATGCGCGTATCCGACATCGGCCCGGAGGTCCAGCCAGTTTGCACAAAAGCACCCAACTCGATGTTGTGATCGGAATGGTTGTGGGTAATGAAGATGCGGTCGATGTCGTATGGTTGAAAACCGGCATTGCAAACCTGTCGAGTGACACCCAGGCCCGCGTCGATCAGGTAGGGCTTGCCATCGACCACCAGCAAATTGGACGTTGGCCAGGAAGTGCCCTTGCCGATACGCGGCCCACCCTTGGTGCCCAGCAATATCAAACGGTTGTCTGCCAAAATTTGCTCCGGTAGTAAGGTTCAAGCGTGCACGATTCAATGAAGAATCGACCCATGCTGGATTATAACCTCTCCGAGCGCCCGGAATCGCTCAGATCCGGCATCGTCAATCTCTGGACTCCCCGA
>CAKZSB010000238.1 GCA_937920585.1 uncultured Granulosicoccaceae bacterium
ACGCGATCGGCATGCCACTTGGGTAGAAATGTGGCGGCGTGTCCCTGTTGCCAGGCGATCTCTTTGGTCGCGTGTTTGGCCAGGCTGTGATGATCGGCGCAGGCCAGTGCATCGCTGTAGCGAATATTCAGCTCTTCCTGACCGGACTCTGCCTCGCCCTTGGTGTTTTCCACCGGAATGCCGGCGCCATACAGGGCATTGCGCAGGCGACGCATCACTGGTTCTTCCTTGGTGGTTTGCAGGATGTGATAGTCCTCGTTGTAGCCGCTGATTGGCTCGAGGTTCATATACTGTCCGTTGCGGATTTCTTCCAGCGAGTCGCGAAACAGAAAAAATTCCAGCTCGGTGGCCATCATTGCGGAGTAGCCGAGTGACTGCAGCTTTGCTATTTGTTTTTTCAGTACTGCGCGCGGTGAGTGCGGTACCGGTTGATGGGTGTGGTGATCGATAATGTCGCATAGGACAAGCGCGGTGGCCTCGAGCCAGGGCAGGACACGCAGCGTGGATAAATCGGGTCTCATGATGTAATCGCCGTAGCCGGACTCCCAACTCGACGAGGCATAGCCATCGGGTGTGCCCATCTCCAGATCGGTGGCCAACAGATAATTACAGCAATGAGTCTCTTCCCATGCGCTGTCGATAAAGTTCGACACATGGAATCGCTTACCCATCAGTCGGCCCTGCATATCGACCAGACAGACCAATACGGTATCGATCTGGTCTTCTTCGGCGGCGGTCTTCAGTTCGTCGAGGCTTAACAGGCCTTTCATTTTCACGGATTCCGGATGATCAATAGAAAAAACATTAGCACGCAGGTCGGTTTATAACTACCGAGTAACTCGTGGCGAAGCGCCACGTGTGCGTTTGCAAGTGGCTGTTCACAGTGCGTCTGTCGTGTTCTCGAAGTAGGAGGTCACGCGGAACATACATCGGTATTTGAGCATGACCGACAACCTTCGAGGGCGCGACAGGCGCGCTGTGAACAGTTACTACTAGCCGTATCGGTACGGGCGTCCCGCCTTTTGCATATCGTCGTTGTACTTGCGGAAGATGTCGACGACTTTCTTTTTGGTTTCGGACTCGGAGGCGATCTCATCCCAGAACTTAATCGCCGCGGTTTCTACCTGCGCCCATTCGTCGTCGGGGATGGTGGTCAATTCCATCTTGGTGCCGTTAACGCGCAGATCGGCCTCGCCACCCCAGTACCACCACTGGCGATAGTAATGGCTTTGTTCCATACATACCGTGAGCAGTTCTTTCAGGTGTTCCGGCAGTTCTTCCCAGCGCTCCATGTTGGCAAAGAAGTGGCCGATCCATGCCCCGGAGATGTTGTTGGTTAAGAAGTAGTTGGTGACATCGGCCCAGCCGACGGTGTAATCCTCAGTGATGCCGGACCAGGCGATGCCATCCAGTTCACCGGTTTGCACGGCCACTTCGATATCTTCCCAGGGCAGGGTCACCGGTACCACGCCAAACTGCGACAGGAATCGTCCGGCGGTGGGGAAGGTGAAGACCTTCTTGCCTTTTAGGTCGGCCAGTGAATTGATTGGGTCTTTGGTGGCAAAGTGGCAGGGATCCCAGGCGCCGGCTGAGATGTGCTTCACACCGACCTTGCTGTATTCCTCTTCCCAGATTTCTTTCAGGCCGTACTGGTTAAACAGTACCGGTACATCCAGTGAGTAGCGGCTGCCAAACGGAAAGTAACCGCCGAATACGGTGACTTCGGTGGGCGATGCCATGGAGTCGTCGTCGGATTGAACTGCATCGATGGTGCCGCGCTGCAATGCCTGGAACAATTCGCCGGTGGGGACCAGTTGATCGGCAAAGAACAATTCGATTTCCATTTCATCGCCGGCGATCTTGTTGAATTTATCGATCGCGGGTTTGATGACATGCTCGGCCAGTGCGGTGCCGGCGTAGGTCTGCAGGCGCCACTTGATCTTCGATTGCGCAATCGCGGGGGCTGAAATAACGCCGGCGGCGGGCAGCGCCACGGCCGCTTTTTTGATAAAGGAACGTCGGTCTGTCATTGTCTTTCCTCTGGGTATTTTCTGTACCGTCTCTATTTGCCGTAGACGGTTTCCGGCAGCCATAGTGCGAT
This sequence comes from uncultured Granulosicoccaceae bacterium, assembly GCA_937920585.1. Taxonomy (GTDB): domain Bacteria; phylum Pseudomonadota; class Gammaproteobacteria; order Granulosicoccales; family Granulosicoccaceae; genus CAKZSB01. The sequence goes on from CAKZSB010000238.1 coordinate 2,102, forward strand.
TTGCGGGAACACCATGACCAGTGTGAGCGCCAGCACCATCACCAGTACAAACGGAATGATGGAGCGATAGATATCCACCAGGGTGATTTCCGGTGGCGACATGGCACGCATTAAAAAGAGGTTGTAGCCGAAGGGTGGCGTCATATAGGCCACCTGGGTGGTAATGGTGTAGAGCACGCCATACCAGATCAGATCAAAACCCAGTGCGCCAACCAATGGAATGTACAAGGGGGCGACGATCACCAGCATGGCGGTATCGTCGAGAAACGTGCCCATGGCGATGAACGATAGCTGCATCAGGATCAGAATCATCCATGGAGACAGGCCGAGTCTTTCGGTAAACAGGCTTTCAATTGCTTTAACGGCACCCAGTCCGTCGAACACCGCGCCGAATGCCAGTGCCGCGAGAATGATCCACATAAACATGCAGGTGATACCGAGGGTATTCTTAAGCGAGGTATCGAACACCCGCCAGGTCATGCGGCCCTTGACTACAGCAGCGGTGAAGGCGGCGATAGCACCGATAGCGGAGCTTTCAACCAGTGATGTCCAGCCGTTGACGAACGGGATCATCATCGAAAAGAAAATAAACAGCGGCAGTAAGCCCGAAAGCAGCAGGCGATACTTTTCTGCTTTAGGGATGTTGCGCTCTTCGTCGGACAGCACCGGGCCAAGCGAGGGATTGATTTTGCAGCGAACCGCGATGTAGATGATAAACATGGCCGCCATCATCAGGCCGGGCACGATACCGGCCAGCCACAGCTGCCCGACCGGCTGGCGGGCGATCATTGCATACAGTACCAGTACCACCGATGGCGGTACCAGAATGCCGAGCGAACTGCCGGCTTGCACAACACCTGTGACCATGCGCTTGTCGTAGCCGCGTCGCAAGAGTTCGGGCAGTGCGATGGTGGCGCCAATCGCCATGCCGGCGACCGATAATCCGTTCATCGCGGAAATTAAAACCATCAGGCCAATCGTACCGATCGCAAGCCCGCCGTGGATGCCGCCCATCCATACGTGAAACATTTTGTAGAGATCGTCGGCGATGCCACTCTCCGACATGATATATCCCATGAACACAAACATCGGCACTGTTAACAGGGGATACCAGCGCATCACTTTAATGGCTTGTGAAAAAGCGATATCAAAACCACCGCGATCGCCCCACAGAAAGAGTGCTGCGATTGCCGCCACAAAGCCGATAGCGCCAAATACGCGCTGGCCGGAAAACAGCAATGCCATCATTGCCGCGAACATCGCCAGTGCGATCATTTCGTGGCTCATATCAAAGCACCTCTTCGCCGCGAAGACGCAGAATGTCTTTGAACAGTTCCGATACTGCCTGCAGCAACATTAAAACAATACCGACACACAGTACGACTTTGATTGGCCACATGTACGGACGCCAGATGGTTCGGCTGCGCTCCATGGTGCCGGGTTCTTCAGTGCCGGTTAAAATGCCGGTTAGAAAGCTAAATGGATCAGAGCCAAAGTAGCCGAGCGAGTAAGCGGTTGAGCCAAGTGCCCCCCACAGTAGTACGCCAAGATAAACCAGCAGACAGAACACGGTGATCAGGTCGGTTATGGCTTTGCGCTTTAATGACCAGTTGTCGTAAAACAAATCCATGCGCACATGCGAACCCATTTGCACGGCGTATGGCCCACCCAGAAAAAAGTAGGCAATCATGGCGAACTGTGCGGCCTCGAGTGTCCACAGCGAGGGCTGATCACCGAATTTGCTGATAATCGACCACAACAGAATCGCCATCATTGCAAATATGCCGTACATCATCAGCCGGCCGATGGTGCGATTGAACCAGTCGATTGCAGCGATATAGGCGCGCAGTATGATCATCGATTCGCACCGGTATTCCGGGCGGCAGAGCGGGGCAGCCTCGATAGTGCTTCAGTGAGCCATTGTTGCAGGTGTGCAGCCATTGCAAAGCATTGTGCGTCGGTCTGAATCAGGTCATTGCGAATTTCGATCATCACATTTGAAAGGCCGTTTGCGAGACCGTGCAGTTTGAGTGTGTGTGTGACGCCGTCTTCAGGTCCGTAGGGTTGATTGCGTTGAATATTGTAGCCGCTGGCAACCTTTAATATTGCATCGGCCAGTGCAGGGTCGTCATCGTGCAGAATGCCGATCTCGACATCTCTTTTCTCGCCGTTGTATATCGGTGTGAAGCTATGAATGGTGACCAGTACGGCGCTGTGATGATGACTTGCAAGGGTTTTAGAAACCTGCGCTTCGAACGGTCGATAGTAGTGATCGATGCGGGCCTGTCTATCAACGGTGCTGATATTGGCGTTGCCGGGTATATCGTATAACTCGCTGCGCTGTGGCATTGCGCCGGGCGATTCCGGTGGGCGATTACAATCATAAACCAGGCGCGAAACCGCGCCTTCGATCAACACAGCATTGAGGCCATTGGCGAGATGGCGTGCTGTGGCAGCGGCACCGGGATCCCATGCCACATGGCTTAATGCTGCCGATTTATCCAGCCCGAGATTTTCAAACTGCGCTGGTATATACGCGCTGGCGTGCTCGCAGATCAGCACGATTTCATGTTGGCCCGATTGATTGTGCACTGTCACTGCGCGTTCGGTCATAGCGTTCCCTGTCGCTACTGCGGGTTTGCCTGCAGGATGTTTTGTAAAGTATTATTCAGGCCAAGAGGTGATGTCAATAAATTTTCATTGAGGGAGGCTTGAATGGCTCGCACTACCGTTGCGGAGCAATTGCGAGAGCAGAGCGATAGCCTCACCCGCGCCGAGCGGCAGCTTTGCGATGTAATATTGCAAAACTACCCGGTAACTGGCCTGGGCACTATTACCACGCTTGCCGAGGCTGCTGAGGTGTCTACGCCAACTGTGGCTCGCCTTGTACAAAAACTGGGATTCAAGGGCTTTTCCGATTTTCAGCAAAGCCTTCGGCGTGAGCTCGACGAAACCATTTCAAGTCCGTTGACCAAGCGCGAGAAGTGGGTCGACGACGCACCCGACGAGCATATTCTCAATCGCTTTACCAAAGCTGTGATCGACAATATCGGCCAGTCACTCGGTGAGGTGGATCCAGCCATATTCGATGAAGCCTGCGACCTGATCTCTGACCCCGAGCGTCGCGTGTTTGTGGTGGGTGGGCGAATAACGCGTACTTTGGCAGACTATTTCTTTTTGCACTTGCAGGTGATACGCGAGCAAGTCACCCATGTGGCATCCAACTCAAACGCCTGGCCGCACTATCTGCTCGATGTAGCGCCCGGTGATGTGATAGTGATATTCGATATTCGTCGCTATGAAAATTCAACTCTGCGATTGGCAGAGATGGCGCGCGAACGCGAGGCGAAACTGGTGTTGTTTACTGATCAATGGTCATCGCCGGTTGCACGGATTGCTGATCTGACTTTCCGCAATCGTATATCGGCGCCGTCGGCGTGGGATTCCAATGTCACCGGCATGTTGCTGGCGGAAATTATGATCGCACAGGTACAGGAGCGCGACTGGGAGAAAACCCGGTCGCGGATGGAGGCACTGGAAGAGATGTTTGATCGGACGCGATTTTTTCGTAAGTTCTAGCGGACGTAACTGCAATCTATAAGACGCTAGTGCTCAGCTAGCGCCATTTGAGTAAGCAGGGGGCCAGCGTCCCGTCTATAGACCTTCACATACGTTGTCTTCATCGGATCCGATGAACGGCGATTGCGGACACTGTATAAAGCGCAACCGAATGCCCCGGGGTGTCAGTTGGTCGGCTCTCATGCTGTTGGGCGCGTTGCCGATCGCACCGTTCGTTTCAAGCCCGGCGTTGTGAACACCCAGAAACGAGATCATGTCATCCTGATCAACACCGTCGCCAGATACGCCTATCGCGCCTACCAGTGTATCGCCCCGATAAATAGGGACGCTGCCCGGGAAGATCTGCAGCCCATTGGCCAGGCGAACGTCATTGACTTCACGCGTAGCCGGGCGGCCGAGTTGTCGCAAAAGCGAACGGCCGGGGCAAAACGTTTGCGGAGTAACATCGCGTGGAGCAAAGGTGACGTTCGATGTGGCGGGAATGGCGATGTCGATACCGTCAGTTGTCGGTAACGCGGAATCCACTACGCCGTTCAGCACTTCGTTGTAGATTAGATCCAGTTGCAGGCCTGTAGAGAAAACACTCCATTCACACGAGGTGGGGCGACCGAGTGCATCGATACCCATGCCGGCATTGCATTGAAAGCCATAGGGCTTGCTGAACGGTCCTTCGCTGCCTGCGCCAACCGCACTGTCATTGATGCCGTCGGGAAAAAAGGGCCGTGACATATTGCCGCCCGCTCGATCGGAGAATCCGAAAGCGCCGTCGGCCAGTGCTTGCGGGTTATCAAGAAATTCACGCACACTCGATAAGTAGTCACTCATACTCGAGCGCTGTGACAGATCGGGAATGCCTTGTATAAACCCTGGTTGAACATAAATCGCATCCGGAAAGCTGGCGGCGGTCTGCTCATCAAAAATATCTTCACCGACCTCGGCTTCACTGGTCAGACTGGGATTTAGAAAGTAGTCAGCAGCATCCTGGCTGGAAAAGAATGCGGAGGTACGGGCCTTCTGGACCGCTACATCGGCGCCGAAGGTCGGTGCATCGCGACCACGAATAACGCCGAGGATCTCGCCGCGAGTGTCGACGACGGAAATAGTTACTCTTGCGGGCGTATTTAACGGCCGTCTGATCTGTGCGCGGGCACGGTTGGCAACATCCAGTGCATTTTCGAGCACTGCAGTAACCTCGTTCGCCTGTAGGGGCTGGACGCCTGCCAGATTTGGATCTGCCGACCCTGCGCGGGGTGGATACCGGTTAACGATGTTGCCAGTATCGTTTGGTCCTACCACCACAAAGGCATCGAGGGCAGCGTCGAATGTCGCACCGTTGTCGGCTGCAATGCCTGATTCTGGCAAGCCGAATACGGTCCCTTGCTGAATAGTGCCGTCGGTGTAATTGCGAACGGCGATCAAAGAGCCGGTGGAGGCGTCAAGGCTCGAGAGCGCTGGTGCTGCTGACGGGTCGCTGATCAGGTCGGAAAAATCAGCATCGGAATATCGAAATACTTTTCCTTCGACGGTGACTCTGTCTCGCCGATCCACCGGTGCGCCAAAGCCGAAAGTGCCGGCGACGGCAATCAGCTCATCGAGGTCACGGTCGACATCAGCGATGAATTTATCAACGCCGTACACGCCATCAGCCATGACCCCTATTCCGCCAACCACTGTGCCGTTCTTGTAAAGTGCCAGTCCCCCGGCATCGGCAGCCAGCCCGAGTGGCGCACCATGAGGCCCTGGTGACACCCCGAGAGAGCCCGAGTTGGCGGTTTTCAGCGTTGTGAAATCGCCGCAGGGTAGCTGGCTGAATTGCACGCCAAACAGTGGCCCCGCCGGTTGAAAATCCTCACCGGGATTAAAATGTTCCTGCACAATCTGATTGGCCGTACGGCTGCCAAACGCCATGCCTTCACTGGACAGATAGGCGCCAGTGATTGCTTTGGAAATCGCTGCCAGCTGGTCGATATTGAGAACTGAAAGGGTGCCGCCGCCAGTCGCCAGCGCCTCTGGAAGGCGAATCCCTTCCAGTCCTCCGCGTACTTCGTGTGTTTCATCCGGTTGCAGGCCAATGACACCGTCGGGGTTTGAGAAGCCACTTGAGATAAGTACAACCCGATCGGCTGCATCACCCATGCGGTACACCCCCAGCACGTTGCCGACCCGGTCGACCACTGCAATAGTCGCATCGGCGTTGCGTGCCTGAGCCTCCTGAACCGCCTGCGCAAGAATCGAGCGAACATCGCTCGGTTCAAGCCGCGCATTGGTTTGCAGCCCGCAACTGCCATCGCAATTGGTTGTGGGATCGGATCCCGAAACATCCCCGATGACTGTGCCGTCGCTACAGGCAGATAACGCAGTCACCAGGGCCGACACCAACAACACGTTGACCCTGGGACCGGGGCTGAACATCGATTGGTGACTCAACGACTTCCGCAACGCGAACATGCTTGTACCTGTTGATTACTTGTGTCGGAAAAATGCCGTGCATGGCAACACGCTTCCCTGTTGCCAACACAGGCATGGTTCAGGCGATCTGCGACCGGTTACAAAATCCTAGTTAGGAGCACCCAGGAACGGCCAGGTGTCAGAGATGCCCGGGCTGTCTTCGTCTGACAGATCCGATACAGGCATGTTCTGAGAAACCAGGTGTCTCAAGGTGTCGTCGATCACATCGCGACGCAGCGTTCTTCCGCCACACTCTCCTGCCACGCCTATTTCGAGGGCAAGGTAGTCGTCGCATGCGGCGATTCTTGTATCAATCTGCAGTCGGTCGTCGACCAGAATTGCGCCAAGTGCTGCAGAGCTGTTTAACAGAGCATTGCCGGAAATGCCATCGAGTCCATCGATGGTGTCCAGTCGGGCCTGGATTAGGCCGCCAAAGGCCGCAGCCCAAGTGGCTGGATCACCATTCTGATTGTAGGTTGTCCGGTCTGAACGCATTTCAATCAATGCGGTAGACACGCCGGGCCGGCCCATACGGTCGATCGTGTTGGTAGACACGCCGGTCTCCATGCCGCCGTCAGTAGTACCGTCGGTTGTACCGTCAGCAGTGCCATCGGTTGTACCGTCGGCAGTGCCATCGGCCGTACCGTCAGCAGTCCCATCGGCGGTGCCGTCAGTGTTCCCGCCACTATCGCTGCTGCCACCACATGCGGTGACCAGCAGTGTCACAGTGGCCACAGCAATTGCACGATTCAAGTTTTTCAGTTTCATCTGCATCTCTCCTTAATCTATCCTGTCCAACTAGTTCGATTCGGTTGCAGCCCAGAGGCGCAACGTTGGATTGGCTTGATTGGCTGTAACCAGATCTCGGTCCACACCCAGCACGATCGCCAGAATGTTCTCGCCGGCAAATTCGTTACATCCAATCGCCTCTCCAAGGCCTTCCTGTGTTGCACAGGATGAGGCAAAAAACTGGGTCGGGTTTTCGGTGCCGTCAACCGCGGCCTGAAGTGTCATTGCCAGACCGCCGCCGTTGAAAAAGAAGGGGTCATCGTGCAAGCCGGTGTAGACTCTCAGGCCGTTGCCAGCTTCTACTGTTGTGCCTACGGCTCCTGCCGTGACCAGGCTGCCCAGCGAGCAGCTTATGTTTGCTGTATCCGGAAAATTGCAACTGATTCTAAGGTGTTCTCCGGCGACGTTTCCGTTGAAATTCTGGATCAGAAAATCATAGTTGATGGAAGTAGAGAAGGTTGAACTGGCAGTCGCATCGGGTACAACTGTCATTACAAGAACCAGTTCCTCTGCATCCTGGGGGTTCATGAATGCGTAGATATCGTTGATGTCTCCCTGCGCGCCGGCATCATCGGCTGCATCAACTTGCGCCGCCTGCAGCGGTACGTCGTCCGCGTGGTCAGCGGCCAGTAACGGGGCTGTTGTTGCCAATGTCAGCGCACCCGTCGAAAGCGCAACACCTATAATTTTACCAAGGCTCATAATTCCCTCTCCGTAATTTGTCGGCTTACGTAGTGCAGCGCAGCCTTCCTGCTCTTGGGTGCATGCGAACCTGGCTGGAACTTACACGCACTCCATTCGTTTTATTTCAACAGCAACATAACATTATCGCAACTAGTTTGCTGAAATTAGATGCTAGCACACATCATTTTTCGGTTTGTTGTGAATATTGCCTTGACGATGGTGCATATTACCCAAACGAGCCACTTCTTATTAATGCTGCAGAAAATACCGTTGTTTGTGCCATCACTACCGCGTAGTTACTACCCGGCCAGGCAGTTCTATTGTGCCGGTATTTGGAAAGTAATCGATGCCCACAGGCTATGCCACACTGTTCCCTCCGGCAATACTCTGCCTTGTACCGACTTCGTCGGGTTGGGTTGCTCGCCAGCGCCAGGGCCTTTGGTATCGATCTGCAATACCCCGTTGTGCTGTTCCGGATCAATTGGCTCCATGTGGATGGCGCTGACCAGGAAGCTGCCGCCGGATTGGCGCGGAATTGTGACCATTCCGTTTTTGTCAGTTCGCATTACCGTTCGGCTTTGAGACTTACTCTGGTCCGCAAGTTTGTTGAAAACAGACACCAGTACGTTTTCTTTTGGTATGCCACGCAAACTCAGTTGCAGGTTTACCGCCTCTGGCGGATCGGCCGCGTAGGGATTGGTCAATGCAACCCATTCGAAATCCAGTCCGATTTCCCGATCCTGGCCCGGGTTGTCTCCTACCTGCACCAGTGCCTTGCTGAAACGTGAGTAAATTTCCACAAAGCCGGTGTCAGGTAAGTCTCGCCGGCGATGGGCGTCGGGCACCCACTCCAGTCCTTCCTTGTTCACGAAGCTTTCAAAATTTTCCCAGTCGGTATATCTCAAACTGGATGGGAAAGTCTGAAGCGCCAGAATATTTAGGCCTGGTAATAGTGCGGAGATATTAAATGCCGGCTTGTCGCCGTTGTTTCCGGGCACTTCGTGCAGTCCTGCGGAATTGGCCAGTCGGCGCCATACAACTCGTGATTTTGAATAGGCTGACTCCGAGCCTTCGAATGTTTCACCAACCTTCATCGACGCCAGAAGTTTCTGATCCGCAGTCAATACATACTCGCGTGGTTCAATCCAGAACTCATGTGCGTTGACCGGCGCTACAAAACACTGCAACAATGCAGTCAACCAGGCGATTCGATACACTCTCATACGGTCTCCTTATGGTTGGGGGATGGGCACACAAGGGTTTCATGTGGGCAGCAGCAACAGTACACTATCGGTGCGGGCTACGTGTAGCCAGTGGACCAGGCCGAGACAGGGTCAGTTATTTTCGAGCCTTCGAGTGAACACTTGTTTGGCCAGTCAGGCAAAACGGCTAACTCACCAGGGATGAAGTGATGAGTACATACAAGGTTGCAATCATTGGCGCCGGCCCCGCCGGGCTTAGCGCCGCCGGGCGCGCCGCTGGCAAGGACCACGAACTTGGAGTCAGCGAGCCGGGGCACATCCTGCTTGAAGGCTTTTCACTTCACGCCAAAACCATTCAGCAGTACCAGAAAGGCAAGCATGTGATGGCCGAACCCGGCTATCTCGATCTGCGCAGTGACTTCCAGTTTGAGCAAGGCACTCGCGAGACTATTCTGGGTCGATGGAGTGACAGTCTTGGCGATCTGGGTGTCAATGCCCGATTTGATGCAGAGGTAACGAAAGTTTCCGGCCAACAGGGTGCTTTCAGCATTGGCTTGTCTGACGGCTCTGAGGTAACTGCCGAGTACATAGTTCTGTCTATTGGTGTGCAGGGTAATCCGCGTCGGGTCGAGGCGCCAGGTGCGCACCACCAGCGCGTGCAGTATCAGCTGGACGACCCGGACGAGTACAAGGATGAGCATGTACTGGTGGTCGGTGCCGGCGACGCGGCAATCGAGAACGCGATAGCGCTGACGAAGCAAAATCGGGTCAGTATTCTCAACAGAAAAGACGAATTTAGCCGCGCCAAAGAGGGAAACCTGAATGGTATTCTTGCGGCCATCAGTGATCCGAGAGTGCCGCTCGAATGCCTCTACTCCACCACCATCGCCTCCATCGAGGCGGAGCCGGATGACGACACACTAAGCGTAACGCTCAATACGCCGGAGGGTGAAACGGTCGTTGAATGCAATCGGATCATTGCCCGGCTCGGGGCAATTCCGCAACGCAAGTTTGTCGAGTCGATGGGCATTGAATTTCCGAACGCGAGCCCCGAGGCGCTGCCCGAGCTTGATAATCGCTACGAATCTAATGTGCCCGGCATTCATGTTATCGGTGCGTTGGCCGGCTACCCGTTGATCAAGCAGGCGATGAATCAGGGCTACGACGTCATTGAGTTCATTCACGGCAACGACATCGAGCCCGCCGACCACCCGCTGCTGGAGTACCGCTTTGCCGGTTTGCCGTTCCAGCTGACGGTGAATGAACAAACCGATCGACTGCAGCAAATTATTCCGATGTTTCGCGAGCTCAACGCGCTGCAATTTCGCGAGTTGCTCATTGAAAGTTCGATGTACGCCACTTATCCCCCCGGCCCGGAATTCGATCAGGCAAACAAACGACTTACCATGCTGGCCAAAGAGCAAAAAGAATCGGCGCTGCGTCTAACCGGCTTGCTCAAGGATGGCGATGTAATCTACAAAGCCGGGCAGTTTGGTACTTCGTTTTACACCATACTGGCTGGCGAAGTAACACTGAAAAAGCAGATAGAAAGTGGCGAAATCATTGAAGAGAAAGTAGGCCGGGGCGAGTTTTTTGGTGAGCTTAGTCTGCTTTCCGGCCACCCGCGCATGGCGACTGCAACTGCAGGCAGTGGCTGTATTCTGGTCGAGACACCACGTCGAACCATGCTCAAGTTGATCAGCTCGAATGAAGTCGTTGCCGCGGGTATTGACTGGGTGTTTGTCGTGCGCGAGCTGCAAAGACACTTTGCGCCGAATTCCGGCACGTCGGAATTGCGCGATATTGCAGCTAATCTGAACATCAGGAGGTTGAAAGCGGGAGAGTCTTTATACCGCCAGGGTGACAGAGAAGAGTGCCTTTATCTGATCAAGGCGGGTGGCTTCACATTGTCCAAAAACGTCAAGGACACCGAAGTATTTATCTCGCAAATACGCACCGGCCAAATGTTTGGCCAGCTCGCATTGATGGGTGATCCGGTTCGCCGTGAATCCGCTGTAGCCACAGTCGCCTCGGAAGCGATCGAGATCAACGCTGAACAATTCAGAAAGCTAACCGATCGAGCGGACACGCCAGTCGAATCGATTCAACGATTCGTCAGCAAGCAGATTACCCAAAGCACCCGTATGGAAGTTCGTCCGGAAGCTGCGGCAAGCATGGATTTCATGATGGCCAATGGCCTGGGCGAGGCCACCAACACCCTCATTATCGATGAATCACTTTGCATTGGTTGCGACAATTGTGAAAAGGCCTGTGCCGAAACTCACGATGGCATCAATCGGCTGGATCGCAAGCTGGGTCCAACCCTTGCCAATATTCACATACCAACATCGTGTCGCCATTGCGAGCAACCGCACTGTATGAAGGACTGTCCGCCGAACGCTATTCGTCGGGCCGAGACAGGCGAGGTATTCATCAACGACTCGTGCATCGGTTGCGGCAACTGTCAGGCTAACTGTCCCTATGACGTGATTCGGATGGTAGTGCCTCCGCGCAAAAAGCCGGGTTTGTTGAGCTGGATTATGTTTGGTGCCGGAACAGGCCCGGGCGAAGCTCGCACGAAGGAAAAGGCCGACCCGTCGAGTGTGAAAAAGGCGGTTAAATGTGATGCCTGCGTTAATCTGACTGGCGGTCCGGCCTGCGTTAGAGCCTGCCCGACGGGTGCTGCGCTTCGGATCGGTCCGGCTGACTATGTTCGGCTTGTTGAAGAGGCCCATCAATGATCCACGTAGGGATACTCGAATATCGAAAAGCGCGTTACCTCTGGGTTTCACTGATCCTGATAGCAATAAGTGTAGGTCTGTATATTAGCCAGAGTGGCGGGCTTCAGCCGCCCAACGGTGGCACCTGGCAGGGATACACCCTGGGCACCATCAGTGCACTTTTGATTGTCTGGTTGTGTTTTCTCGGGGTTCGCAAACGGCGTTATAGTTCCAACATGGGAACAGTGGCGGGCTGGACTTCGGCTCACGTCTATCTGGGTACCACGCTGCTGGTACTTGCCACTCTCCACAGTGCGGCACAAATCGGATGGAATGTGCACACGCTGGCCTATGTGCTGATGTGTGTGGTAATCCTGAGCGGCCTGATCGGCATCTTCGCCTACCAGTCTATGCCACGTAAAACGATGCAAAATCGAGGCGGACGCACCAGGGAGGAGCTGTTCGCTGAATTGCGCGAACTCGACCAGGCCGGCGCAACCTGCGCGCAGCGTTGTAGTACAGGTATCGCGATCAACGTTAATAGTGCCATTAAAGGTACCATTATTGGCGGTGGTGTATTTGCGCAGCTCGGTGCCGGCGACCGCTCCACAATGGAAATCAGCACTGACGGCGATCGTCGCAAAACCGTAAAAAACCATGATCAACAGCGGATTCTGGCTGTAATCGCCGATCAAATCCCTCAGCCTCAAAGGCAGACCGAGGTAGAGCCCTTACGCGAACTTCTTACCGTGATGGGCAGGCGCCAAACACTGATCCGACGGCTGAACCGTGATATACAGCTGCAGGCCAGAATGCGTGTCTGGCTCTACTTGCACATTCCTCTTTCCATCGCCCTGCTGATAGCGTTGATCGTGCACATCATTTCAACCTTTTTGTACTGGTAACACGGAGCGTTCGGCCACCATGCAGGTTTTAGTAAGAAAAACCCCCGGACCTCACCGGAGCGACGCTGTTTACACTGATGGCGTGCTCGATAGCAAGCGCATTCAGGTAGGCTCTTCGCCGGATTGTGATCTGCAGATTGTCGGCGTTGCACCACAACACTGCGTTGTGCAATTGTCAGGCAAAACCGCACGGCTGGTCTGTTCGCGCGGCAATACGGTCAGTCACAATGGCGAGGCCGTCAGCAAGTGCGAGCTGAACGTTGGTGATGAAATACTGATCGGGGGCAATCGATTTGCACCGATCGCCGCGCCTGAAGGTTTTGATCTCGCGCTACAGGTTAGTGTCGAGAGTACTGACGGCATTGAACTGGAGGGCAGCTACAAAACGGATCTCAGGCAAACCTGGTTGCCATCCCGGTCGGTCGCCTGGGTGCTTGGCCTCGCCGTATTGCTGGGCACCTGTGCGCTTCCGCTATGGCACCATTTCACTGCCGAGAAAGGGGCGGGTGGAAACGGTTTTCTGGACGTTTCGATGCTCACTGATCAGGTCTGGAGCAGCGGCCCGCTGCACGCAGCTCATGCATCACTGGAACAAGACTGCAAAGCCTGCCATACCAAGCTTTTTCAGCAGGTGACCAACGCCGCCTGTGAAGTGTGCCACATTGACACTGTCGACCACATTGACAGCGTGGCAGCCAACCAGCATTTGCCTATTGACATGAATGGTCGCTGCGCAACCTGCCATCGGGAGCACAACGAGCCGCAGTCTACGTTGATTCTGGCCGGGGACGCTGTTTGCAGCGATTGCCATGCCGATCATGATCTGAAGAGCGATGTCGATGTCGACATGCCCAGAGTCACCACCTTTGCCGACGATGCTCATCCGGCTTTTCGCGTCACTCTGCTGGCACCGGAGCCTACCCCGTTTGTCGGGGGTGTGGAGCAACAGTGGCAGGCAGAGCGAGTTGCCCTTGCCGATGCCACTGAAAATTCACAACTGATATTTAACCATCTCGCTCACTATCAGGATAGTCAGGTTTCACTGTTAAAGAACGGCGAGCTCACGCCTCTTGGTTGTGCCGATTGCCACGAAGCTTCAGTGGACGGCGAGCACTTTGAACCGATCACGTTTGAGCAAAACTGCGCTACATCAGGTTGCCATGATCTGGAGCTCGATGCGCGCAACAGATTGCCGCATGCATTGCCCGACGTTGCGATTGCTGCGATGCAAGGCTATTACCTTCGAACGATTGGCGATTCAGTTGAATCCGCTAATAAAAAAGTTGATGAATGTCGGCGACGTCCCGGCAGGCAAAACTGCGAGAAAAAATGTACCGGTACCGCTTTCGAATGTGCAAGTGAGCGAGCCGAGCGAAAGATACATCAACAATTTGCCGATTCCGGCTGTGTTACCTGTCACCTTATTGATGAGCTGCCTGATAGTGACCTGGAAGATCGCTACCAGGTTGCCAGCGTGAAACTGGTAACTGACTTTATGCCTCAAGCGCGTTTCGATCACGCCAGTCACGGAATTATTATTGATCCTGACACCAATAAAACACTGGTAGATGATCAGGCCTGCAGCTATTGTCACGCCGCTTCCGAATCTGAACATAGCAGCGACCTGTTGTTACCCGATATCAATAGTTGTACTATCTGCCATGGGACAACAGAGCCTGCAGCATCGGTACCGCTACAGTGCAGCGACTGTCACGCCTATCATCCGCGAGGATAATGGAAAGTAGGCAAGAAAGTGCCCTTAGGAGGACTGAACACCAGCCAGGAGTGTCATTTATTTGGCCGCTCGCCTGTGAGTAGAGCAAGAGCAGAACTGTAATGGTCAGGGATAGATATACTTGAAAATGAGTATTTTCAGCGTTTGGCGCGCGACGTCAGCCACATCAAAAACTGCCACGAGTGATGTAGCTTCGGGTCACCGAGGCATCAGGTATATTAACGATAAATTTAGCTGCCAGCGTTTAGTGCAGCTCACTTCGTATAGGGGAATACCCGTGTCAGGAACCGGTATAGGGCTAATCCGCCTGGGTTTTTCAGTTGGTGCGCTCACCGCATTTATTGGCGCAACGACACTCACCCTGGCTCCACTTAATTCTGCGCACGCGGCAACATGCTATGTTGATGACCGCGGTCGTATCGTGACGCGTCGCAGGCCAGGCTTTACCCGAATAGAATGTCCGACGCCGGAGCAACCAGCGGCCACACCACAAGCGACACCACCACAAACAGATCAGCCGACAGACGGCACCAGCACCACTACGACTGCACCTACTACGGCGGCACCAACCAGCGCGCCTGTTGCCCCTCCCCCGGCGAGGCTGCTGCCGCCGTCAAATTCGTCTGAGGTGTTCTTCCAGGAATCGCGCCCTGACGCTGTGCAATCAATATCGCCAGGCACCAACCCGGAAGCGCCAGATGCGACAACCCTGACCAACCCGGTGCAGTCGCCGTCCAACTCACAGTTATATCGTTTGCCTTCCAGGCGGCAGGGCCTGGAAGACGACACACGGGTCACCAGCCGACCGCGAGTCCGACAACGTAACGCAGCCTCACCCATTCCTCGTCCAAAGCTCGGCGACTACCCGGAATCGGTTGTTATTCGTGATCGATGGCGCATCGTTGATGATCTGGGGTACAAAGAGAGCAAGCTCGATCCGTATAACCGCAACCCGTATAAAGCAGATAAACCGATCTTCGACGACTGGTTTTACAGCGTAGCGGTTACTTCAGACTCGTTCTATGAAACCCGCGATTTGCCAACGCCAGTGGGCAATCAATCCACTGACGACCCCGGCAGCATTGATGTCTTTGGCGGCTCGGCACAGGCGTTTGGCGCGCAGATACTGGCGGCCGAATTTGTCTACTACCAGGGTGATACGGTCTTTCGCCCGCCAGATCACGAATTTCGCTTCACGCCGGTTTTTAACTACAACCACACTATTCTGGATGAAATTACCGGCATCAACGCCAGACCAAGTGAAGGTGAAACACGCGACGACCAGCACCTGGGCATTCAGGCGCTCTTTTATGATCGCCATTTGCGCAATGTATCCGATCGCTATGATTTCGATAGCTTCCGTATTGGTATTCAGCCATTTTCCAGTGACTTTCGCGGATTTCTTTTTCAGGACCAGCAATTTGGTGCACGGCTGTTCGGCATACGCGACAACAACAAGGTGCAGTACAACCTTGCCTGGTTCAGACGTATTGAAAAAGACACCAATAGCGGCCTGAACGATATCGGCAAGGGCTTGCGTGATGACGATGTCTTTATCGCAAACGTATACAAACAGGATTGGCCCGCGCTCGGTTTCATCTCACAGGCGAGTGTTATCTATAATCGCAACAGAGAGAACGGCACCTTTTATTACGACGAGAACGATTTTATTCAACGACCTGCGTCGCTAGGTCGTGAAACACCACGTAAGTACGATGTGGTGTATCTGGGTTATAACGGCGATGGCCATTTTGGTCGACTCAATCTCACTGCGTCAACGTACTACGCGATAGGCAGTGGCAGCCCCGGGGTGTTCGTGCCTGGCGAGGTCGACATTCGTGCCGCGTTCGCCGCCTTTGAGGTATCGATGGATTTTGACTGGATACGCCCTCGCTTGTCGTTTATGTACGCCAGCGGAGACGATGATCCATTTGATGATGTCGCGACTGGCTTCGATACAATCTTTGAAAACCCGCAATTTGCCGGCGGTGAGACGACCTTCTGGAACCGGCAGGCCGTGCCACTGGTGGCAGGTGGTCGTGTAGCGTTGTCTGGTCGTAACTCACTGATGAACTCCTTGCGGGCATCGAGAGAAGAGGGTCAGAGTAACTTTACCAATCCGGGATTGATCCTGGCTGGTGCAGGTGTAGATCTGGATTTTACGCCCAGGCTACGACTTAGTCTTAACCTGAATAGCCTCTACTTCGACAACACAGCTGTACTCGAAGCTGCTCGTAATCAGGCAGATATCGACACGGAAATTGGTTTCGATTTATCGGCATCTCTGATTTATCGACCATTGATGTCTCAGAACGTGGTGTTGCGGGCAAGCTACGCCCAGTTGATCGCCGGAGCCGGATTTGACGACTTGTTCCCCGGGGAAGATTCCGGTTACCTCCTGCTCAACGCCACCTTAAACTACTAGACTGCCCAGGAGATTTTTATGCAGAATTCGAACAGCATCCCGGGTATGCGAACGCTTGTCGCGTTGCTAACGATCGCCGGCTTTGGGCTGGTCCCGCAGATATCATTTGGCGCTAGTGGCGAGACACCTGTCGAGCGAGTGCATGTTCCCGCACCACCTGCACCGGCTCAACAGTCCACGGCCGATATGGAGCGCAAAAGCAGTGGTTGTGCAAGCTGCCACGAAGCGACTGATCAGCCCACCATGCATACTAATCCGGCGGTAAAAATCGGTTGTACCGATTGCCATGGTGGCGATAGCAGTATCGTGGCGGGTAAGGAATCTCCAGATTCTGACGACTACCGCAAGTTGATGGAAAAGGCACACGTGCTGCCGACTTATCCCAAATCATGGAACTACCCCTCAAGTGCCACCCCGGAGCGTACCTATACTCTTCTGAATAAGGAGAGTCGCGAGTTTATCCGGTTCACGAATCCCTCTGACTACCGCGCAGCCGATCTGGCCTGCGGTGCCTGTCACCAGGAGATTATTGAAGCCTCCAAGCGCAGCATGCATTCAACCGGCACCATGCTGTTTGGCGGCGCTGCCTACAACAACGGCATTTTGCCCAACAAGATTTATAACATCGGCGAAGCCTACGACGAGAACGGCGACGGCGTGAAGCTGCTCGGCCCGGTAATTCCGGATGAATTGCGAGCAGAGGCAACCCTCAAAGGGATATTGCCCGAAGTCTATCCTTTGCCTGCCTGGGAGACAGTAAAACCCGGCGATGTATTCCGCGTCTTCGAGCGCGGGGGCCGTAACATTAGCAATCTGTTTCCTGAAACCGGCCTGCCGAATGCATTGGGTCTGGCACAGCGACTGGAAGAACCGGGTCGGCCCGATTTGCGTCAGTCCAATCGGGGGCCGGGTACCGGTGCTCGTATCGCTGTACCGATCATCAATATCACCAAAACCCGCCTGAACGATCCGTTGACGTGGTTTCAGGGTACCAATGATCAACCCGGCGATTTCCGCAACTCAGGGTGCGCGTCCTGTCACGTGGTATACGCCAATGACCGTGATCCCGCGCACTCGGGCGCCTATGCCGCATTCGGTCACAAAGGGGAGACGCAGACCGTTGACCCCACCATTGCCAAAGGCGAGTCGGGACACCCGATTAAACACGCATTTGACCGCGCGGTACCGACCAGCCAGTGCATGGTTTGTCACATGCACCAGCCCAATATGTTCCTGAACACCTACATGGGTTATACGATGTGGGATTATGAATCCGATGCGCCCCGCATGTGGCCCGAGGAACAGCGTTATCCGACTGCAGCGGAAGAGTGGGCAGTGCTCGATCGCAATCCGGAAGGTGCTGCACCTCGCGGCTTGTGGGCCGATGTTGAATTCCTTGAAACCGTTTCAGAACGCAATGATGAAATGCAGGACACCCAGTTCGCCGATTACCACGGCCATGGCTGGAACTTCCGGGCTATTTTCAAACGTGACCGCAAAGGTAATTTGCTGGATGCCGAAGACAACATAGTCCAGGACGACGATCCTGAAAAATTCGACAAGGCGGTTCATATGTCGTCCATTCATATGGATGTCGGTATGCACTGTGTCGACTGCCACTTTTCGCAAGACAACCATGGCAACGGGCACATCTATGGCGAAGTGGCGCTGGCGGTAGAAATCGACTGCACCGATTGCCATGGCAGCGCATCGGCCTATCCCAATCTTTACACGTCAGGACCCGCTGCCCTTGATGGTGGCACCGATTTGGCGGCATTGCGTACCCCGGACGGACGTCGTCGTTTTGAATGGGTAGGGGATTCTCTGTATCAGCGTTCATCGCTCGATCCCGAGCTGGAATGGAAACTGAGCCTCGTCAAGGATTCGGTTAGTGCTGATCACCCCGAGTACAACGAGAAGGCGGCACGCTCAAAGTTGATGAGCAATGACACCAGCACGCAAGAGTGGGGGCCTGATATACCCGCCGAGATGCTGGCCCACTCCAATGATGAGATGGAATGTTATGCCTGCCACACCTCGTGGACAACAAGTTGTGGCGGTTGCCACTTGCCGATCGAAGCGAATCGGAAAACTGAACGGCATAAGTACGAGGGTGGGGAATCGCGTAACTTCGCGAGTTATAACCCTCAGGTAGCGCGCGACCAGGTATTTCACCTCGGCCGTCGCGGACCTGGCAAAGGTGGGAAAATTGCACCCGTAAGATCTACATCAGCGCTGGTGCTGTCCTCGACCAATGCCAACCGTGAAAAAATCTACGTTCAGCAACCGCCCATAGCATCCAGTGGATATAGCTCACAGGCGTTCAATCCGCACTTTCCTCATACGGTGAGAAAAACTGAAACCAAAGAGTGCGATGACTGCCACGTCTCCGATGCAAACGATAACAACGCCATCATGGCGCAGCTGCTCATGCAGGGCACTAACTTCATCAATCTACTGGGCTATCACGCCTACGCCGGTGGTGAAGGTGAAATAAGTGCTGTACAGGTGACTGAGTGGGATGAACCCCAGGCTGTGATTGGCAGCTATCTGCATCGCTACGCTTATCCTGACTGGTATCAACAACACCAGGATCGAGGTCGCGTGCTTGAAACCAGTCATTCGCACAGCTCAGGCCCGGCCAATTGTGTGCAATTGCGCGGCGAGTATCTGTTTGTCGCTGAAGGCAGCGGGGGTATGCAGGCCTATGATGTTGCGAGTATTGCCAACAAGGGATTTTCACAGCGCATCATCACAGCGCCGTTTAGTCCTCTCGGTCACGACACCCAGGTACACAGCAAGAATGCCACCTGTGTAGCGTTGCCAACCACGCAGCCAATTCACCCGCCGCGCAACACAGGCGAGTTGATGCGTGAGATCAATCTCGAGCAACCTTTCCATCCGCTCTATGACTACGCGTTCGTGTCGGATTCCGAGGAAGGCCTGATTCTGATCGACGTAAACACGATGGCCGATGGTGATCCGCTAAATAATTTCCTGAGCCGCGCGCTGACGTGGAATCCGGATGGCGTGCTTGATGGTGCCAACCATGTCGCGGTTGGCGGACGTTACCTGTACATCACTGCCAACGCAGGTGTAGTTGTTGTCGACATCGACAAGCCGCTGGAGCCAGAAGTCAGCGCCGTGATTCCGGTGGCTGACGCACGAGCTGCAATGCTCCAGTTCAGGTATCTGTTTGTCACCACCCAGAGCGGGCTCATCGCAGTAGATGTGACCGATCCGACCAACCCGATCGTGACACCTGACAACCTGATTCCGATTACCGATGCGCGAAAAGTGTTTGTCTCTCGCACCTATGCATATGTGGCGTCGGGTGCGGAAGGGCTGATTATCGTCGACGTTGAAAACCCGGAAAAAATGCGTCTGCATCAGACCTTCTCTGAAGGCCTCTCCGACAGCCAGGACGTCGTGGTCGCCACCACCAATGCGTCACTGTTTGCCTATGTCGCTGATGGCGTCAACGGGCTAGTCGTGGTTCAGCTTACATCGCCGGAACTCCAGCCCAAGTTCTACGGTTTTAGCCCAACGCCAAATCCCTACCTGATTGCCCGGCACAAAACTGGCAGTCGCATGCTCAGTTTGTCTCGGCCTCTCGAGCGTGATCGAGGCGTGGATGAAGCCGGTAATCAGATTTCGGTATTCGGGCGTCGAGGCTCTCGGCCTCTGAATCAGGAAGAAATTTCCAGAATGTATCTCGATGATGACGGCAAACCCTGGACGGTGCGCAATAAGTGAGTAAATCGATTTTCCGGGTGTTCCTTCGATCCTGCGCTCTGCTCAGTGTGATAACACTGAGCAGTCCCTCGGTATACGCGGAGCTTGACGTCTTCTCCGACAAGCATCTGGGGGCGGCTACTTGCGCGACCAGCCAATGTCATGGCAAAGGCAGCCCTCAGGAGGGGCGCAATGTACAGCTGAACGAGTATACGATCTGGATCGAGGGTGATCGACATTCGATCGCTTATCAAACGCTCGAGACCAAAGAGTCGGCGAGAATGGCGGCGAACCTGGGTCTTGAAAGCGCGAAGACAGCAAAGATATGCCTCGACTGTCACGCAGATAATGCTCCGGAGGCCAGTCGCGGGCCGAAATTCAAGATCCGCGATGGCGTTGGCTGCGAAGCGTGCCACGGCGGTGCTGAACGATGGATAAAGACCCATACCGATCCTGATGCTACCCATAAGGCCAATCTGGCCGCTGGCATGATTGCCACTGAGACGCCTGAGGTTCGGGCAGAGCTGTGTCTAAGTTGCCATCTCGGCACACGCGATAAGTTCGCCACTCATCGCATTATGGGCGCCGGGCATCCTCGCCTGAGTTTCGAGCTCGATCTGTTCAGTACGAATCAGCCTGCTCACTATCAGGTCGACGCCGACTACGTAGCCCGTAAAGGGTCCATACCCAGATTCAATTTATGGTTAATCGGACAGTTTATCTCTGCAGAAGAGACGCTGAAAGTCGCCATGGAACGCCTGCACGAGGGTGTCGGTATATTTCCTGACTTCGCGTTTTTTGACTGCCACAGCTGCCATCATTCCATGTCGCAGAAACGCTGGACCAATCACCGCGCAGACAATCTGGAGCCCGGCAGCCTGCGCTTAATGCTACCTAATATGGCAATAATAGAAGCTACTGCTGCAACATTGGGCAACAAGGAATTAAGATCGGCGATTCGAGGCATGCGAATTCAGACCATGCGCGCCGCGCAGGGGCCTCGGGGGCCGTTTGTAGATGCGGCCAGCCAACTGATGAGCGAACTGATTCGAACACGAAAGTCGTTTCCCGACACCTTTAGTAACAAGCAGGTGGCGGCGGTTCGACGCGGTTTGCTGGCGACTGCCGGTGCCGATCGCACCAGTGATTTTGGCGAAGCCGAACAAATTTACTACAGCTTCGAGACGCTATGTCTGGCGCTCGATCAGATAGAGGCATGTGGATCAGCACTCGATCAGCTATTCGACACCATTGCCAATGCAGACACGTACAGCCCGGGCAAATTCGCTCGTCTGACCAAAAAACTTGCGGCGCGTTTCTAGTGAAACCTACGGCGTGTGCCCGACGAGTATTGGTTATCAAGTGGTTTGCTGAAGCAAACCGCGTGGCTGCCCATATAACAGCTGCTTTTTTTATCCGGCAGCCTGCTTTTTAATTTCCTGGTAACTCATGAGTATCAGACCGCACATTATAAGAGTTTCAGACGGCACTATTTTCGATATCGATGGTGAAATGACCATCGGCCGGAAATCCAGTTGTGACATCACTCTCGACACGGAAGACGGCATATCGCGTGTACATGCTCGACTGGTTGCTGCAAACGATGTGTTTTTGCTAAGTGATCTCGGATCAACCAACGGCACCATGATTAACGGGACCGTCATCGATCAGGAGACTGAATTGCGCGACGGGGATGTACTTCAGTTCAGTACGCTGGAGTATCGGGTTGTTTTGCCTGACTCCGAGGCAGCAACGGTTGAGCTGGACGACGATGATGATCGTACGATCCTGCGCTCGGATGCGCCAACCCAGCTGGCGCCGAATAGTCCGGCGGCAGCGCCGCCCGCACCGGTACCACCACCAGCTGCACAACCTGCCAGTCCAGCTCCGGGCGGTGCAGATCGCGGTGCGGGGCCAAAATTTTTTCAGGAAGTCGCGGGTGAGCACACGGTTATCGCCGGTCGCCAGATTGATCCTGATCTGTTGACTGCCACCGATCCCGGTAGTTTTTCACATCCGGTGCTGTTGGTCCGCAGCGGCAATAGCAAAGGTACGACTTTGTCGTTAGACAGTACAGGCGATCAGGTGTGGAGTGTTGGAACGGCAGCGGGCAGTAGTCTGGTCCTGAGTGATTCTGGCGTCTCTGCCCGACACGCACAGATTACCCGCGAGAAAAAAACCTGGAAGCTGGTAGACCAAATGTCTATCAATGGGACTTTCGTCAATGGCGAACAAGTCAATCTGCGCTATGTTAATTCAGGAGATTTTCTGCGTTTCGGGCCGGTCGATTGTGAACTGATAATACCGAAGGGCAGAGGTCGGAAAAGAGCATCGGGTAACAAGGGCAAGAGCAGTGGCGGTAGCAGTGGCAGCGGAGCGCTTAAGTGGTGGATTGTCGGTGCCCTGTTAGTGTTAATTCTCGTTGGTGCCGGAGTTTTCGCCTGGATGCAGGGGATGCTGGACAATTTTATATAATTGTATAAGACGAAAACTACATGACTATTGTCGATGCTGCGGGAATAACGGATCTTGGCCGAACGCGTAGCGTCAATGAAGATTCCCTTCTTATGCTTGATGAGCATAGACTGTTTGCGATAGCAGATGGCATGGGAGGGCATGGTGCCGGTGATATCGCAAGCCAGTTGACGGTGTCGATTTTAGAACGCGAGTTCTGCGAGCGTTCAGGTTCCGGTGGCGAGCCAGCGCATGTTCAGCAGGACACCATGTACAACGCGTTGGAGGGAAGTATTCAATCGATCAACTCGGGTGTGTACGAAGCCAATCGCAGCCAGGGGCATGAAGATGGCGTTGGCATGGGTACAACGCTGACCGGCTTTTACCAGCTGGAAAACGGCAGCATTATTACCTTTAACATCGGTGACAGCCGGCTTTACCTGCTGCGCGATGGCGCATTGCAGCAGATTACGCGTGACCACACGATGTATCAGGATTGGCTGGAAAGTAACTCCGATACGCCGCCTCCGCCTAAGAACATTCTGCAAAAAGCGCTAGGCTTGTTTCCCGAGGTCAAGGCGGACTTTACTATTCAGGAAATTGCAGACAACGATCTGGTGCTTCTTTGCTCTGACGGGCTAAACGGCATGATCGATGATGCCGAGCTGGAAGCCATGCTGAACAAACTGATTCATTCCGGCTCAATGCGGATCTGTGAGGAGCTCGTCGCTGCCGCCAACGACAATGGTGGTAGAGACAATATCACTGTCGCGGTAGTCAGATTTGGCAACCCTGATGGTGTTGAAAAGTCCGAGCCGGAGCTACCCGATGACTACAATCCAGAGTTGGATGACACTAATCCAAGATTGGATACATAGTTAAAGCCTTTTAAACCGATACTTATTTACCAGATCAAGGAATAGAACAATGGCTGTCACTGACCACGTAGATTTTGCGACGTTCATGGAAGGACTGAAAAAACGCAATGAAGGGCAGCCTGAGTTCGTGCAGGCTGTACAGGAAGTTGCGCAGGATGTCTTTGAGTTTATCGCTGATAAAGAGGCTTACCATACGGCGCAGATTCTACGCCGAATTGCCGAGCCGGATCGAGTGGTGTCCTTTCGTGTCTGCTGGGAGGATGATAATCACAATATCCGTGTGCAGCGTGGCTGGCGAGTTCAAAACAACAACGCTATCGGTCCGTACAAGGGCGGCCTTCGCTTTCACCCTTCGGTCACCGAGAGCGTGTTGAAGTTTCTCGCTTTTGAACAGACTTTCAAGAATTCGTTGACCGGGCTGCCCATGGGGGGCGGTAAAGGTGGCTCCAACTTCAACCCGAAAGGCAAGTCTGACAGCGAAGTAATGCGTTTTTGTCAGTCATTCATGACAGAGCTGTATCGTCATGTAGGACCCGATACCGATGTGCCAGCCGGTGATATCGGCGTGGGCGGTCGTGAGATCGGTTACATGTTTGGCCAGTACAAAAGAATTACCAATCGCTGGGAGGGAGTACTGACTGGTAAGGGCAAGGAATTCGGCGGAAGTGACTTGCGTCCCGAGGCGACCGGTTACGGCGCCGTCTATTTCCTGCAGAATATGCTAAAACACAGCGGTGAAGATGTTGAGGGAAAAACAGCGGTGATATCCGGTTCGGGCAATGTGGCAACCCACGCCGCCGAAAAAATACTGCAGTTGGGTGGCAAAGTGCTAACACTGTCTGATAGCGGTGGATTCATCCATGATCCCGACGGCTTGAGCCAGGAGAAAATTGATTGGGTGAAGGAACACAAAACACTGCGTCGTGGCCGTATCAAGGACTATACCAAGGAGTTTCCCACTGCAACCTTTCACGAAGGGAAGCGACCTTGGTCGGTTGCCGCCGATTTAGCGTTACCTTGTGCCACCCAGAACGAGCTTGACGCCGATGACGCAAAAACACTGGTTGCAAACGGGGTCAGAGCTGTTTCTGAGGGTGCCAATATGCCAACAACGCTTGAGGGTGTGCACGTATTTCATGAAGCCAATCTGCTCTATGGTCCCGGCAAGGCTGCCAATGCAGGCGGTGTGGCGGTATCGGGGCTCGAAATGAGCCAGAATGCAGGGCGGATCAGTTGGGACAATGAGCGGCTGGAAGTGTTGCTTACGGACATCATGGGTCAGATACACAATCAATGTGTAGAGTACGGTGAAAACTCAGGCAAGGTCGTTAACTATGTTAAGGGCGCTAACATCGCAGGGTTTAAAAAGGTTGCTGATGCGATGTTGTCGTACGGCGTGGTTTAGCGCAGAAAACTGTGGTTGTGATGCGGGCACAGTTTGCCCGTTGATTCAGGTTGTGGGCGTTTAAGGCGGCGCGGGTATTCGCACCGCTGCACCTTTTTATCTACTCTGGTCTCTGCAGGTTTTCTTCGATTGCTCTGGCTTTTACGGCGTCGGCAATCTTACGCGCTACATCCCTGTTGAGTGCATCCGGCAGCACATGTGAAGCATCGATGTGATTAACACAATCGGCCAGTGCATGTGCCGCCGCTATCTTCATCCCCTCGCTAATCCGTGTCGCGCGCGCATCAAGTGCACCGCGGAAGATTCCTGGAAAAGCGAGCACATTGTTAACCTGATTTGGAAAGTCACTTCGACCGGTGCCAACCACTGAAGCGCCAGCCTTTATAGCCTCATCTGGCATGATTTCAGGGATGGGATTTGCCATTGCCAGAATAATGGGGTCCTTGTTCATCAGCTTGATGTCATCGCCGGTGAGCAGATTACCTTTCGATACACCAATAAAAACATCAGCATCTTTCAAGGCATCGAGTAGTGATCCATTGCGGTTGTGCCTGTTACTGTAAGCGAGCAGTTTTGTTTTTTCCGGATTGAGGTTGTCGCGATCCCTGGAGATGATTCCTGTTGAATCGCAGACCAGAACATCTTCAACGGGAACGCAAACGTTAGCGTCCTGACCAACACACCGCAATAAACTCGCGATTGCTGTGCCTGCTGCCCCCGCACCGTTGATCACAACCTGCAGAGATTCAATGGGCTTTTGGGTAACTTTGCAAGCGTTGAGCAGCGCAGCCAGCAAGACGATAGCGGTTCCATGCTGATCGTCGTGAAAAACCGGAATTCCAATATCCTGAAGCTCTTTCTCTATTTGAAAACACTTGGGGGCTGCAATATCTTCAAGGTTGATTCCGCCAAAAGTAGGGGCAATCGCCTTAACCGTTGTGACGATGTCTTCAACGCTGATTGCGTCTATTACCAGCGGAACGCCATCGATATCAGCAAACTCTTTGAAAAGGATTGCCTTGCCTTCCATTACCGGCAGTGCTGCCTGAGGCCCGATATCGCCCAGCCCGAGGACTGAAGAGCCGTCTGACACAATAGCAACGGAGTTGCCTTTCATCGTTAATTCGTAACTGGAGCTCGGGTTTTCCGAGATATGGCTCGACACCGCCGCGACACCGGGGGAGTAGGCTCGAGATAGATCGTCACTATTTTGTAAGGGCACTTTTGATCTTATTGCCCACTTGCCGCGAAGTAAACGGTGTAGATCGACCGATTCCTGAAAGTATTTGCTCATTAGTAGTTATGTCCTTATTTTGTCTCAAGGGTAACACTAAGGAGCTGAAATTCAATTAGTTATTGAATTATTTGGTAGATAGATGAAAGATCCGGCAAATGTAGCGGCATAACCGGATCCGAAGTCGCGGAGCATAATCAAGACTGTTGCCGGCAGGCTATTTATCCGGCTATTCTTCGTTGATACTCGTCGTTAACAAACTTCAACTTCGCGATTGGCAGCGAAGGCGCGCGACTACGCTTTTGCTGTTTACCGATAAGGAGTCATCGACGGATTGCCGAACTGATTATCTGCAGTGGTATTAAAGTGCTATTGAATTGCGGTAGTAACGTCATCGCGATGTTGCTCGCGAAGATCATATTGCAGGAGCGTGACGACACCGCGATCGCGGATCGAGGCATTTGAGGTGATATTTGATCTGGCGCGTTTACACCGGAAGTGCCAAAAACCGCGTTTACTATCGATCGTGGTTGTTGCAAAGGTACAGGCAAAAGTGTGAGGCAGCTATCAGGTCGTACGACCCTGGTTTTGAATTCATATGAGTAAAGTTTGATTTGCGCGGCATAGTGAATTGCAATGTACCGGAGCCGTTCTATTGAAGTGCGACTGTATTGCTGATCGCATCCTCGGTATTCAGCGCAAATTATCTATCCGGCTAATTTGCGAGCGATTTCATCGTTGCGCTAACACACATTGCACGTGGCTGGCAAACTGTGTCAGCATGGTGATATCCGCAAACCTCAGGGAGGAAGTACTCAATGGCAGACAAAGACACCGGCGATATCGTCGTCGATAAACACAATGAAGTGGATGCTGACTCACCTTCGAACCCTGAGAAAATCAAACCGGATGTCGGCACTGTTGCCCAGGGCGTGCACATACTCGGTGGGCTTGGCAATGCGCTGACAGTCGAGCTGGGTGGCTCGGTATTGCAGATCGACACCGGTAACTCGGTAGAGATGGCCAAAAGTATGATTGGCGGCCTGAGAAAGATCACGCAAGACCCGGTATCGACGATCGCGTTCAGTCACGGACATCTCGGTTACAACTTTGCGCTGGGTGTCTGGCTGGCTGCGGCCAAGGAGGCGGGGCACAACACGCCGAACATTATCGCCCAGCACAATGCCCTGCAGCTTATCGATCAGTACATGCAGACTGAACCTCTAATGAAGATGTTGCTTGAGCTGCAGATGAATATGGACAAGGCGATTCCGCTGTTGCCGCTCGCACGACCCAACGCCACCTTCAGTGACGGACAAACACTCTACGGCAAAGACCGGGAAATACAGTTGTTATCTGCGCCTTCGGAGACCGCTGGCGCCATTGCGGCATGGATTCCCGACGTCGAGGTGCTATATGGCGGCCCGGCCTGCATCTCACTGATCCCCAATGCAGGCATGCCGCTGTGGCCAACCGGAGACGTCAGAATCTGGGCCGACACGCTGGATCGGCTTGCTCGTCTGCAGGCAAAAGTATTGGTTCGAAGTTACGGTACTGTGATCCGCGGGGCAGACGAAGTGCAGAATTATTTATCTACCACTGCCCGGGCATTGCGATTCGTAAGGTCAGCGGTGATCCAAAAGCTCAACGAAGGTGTTGATCTGAATACGGCTTTACATACCATCTATTATCCACCAGATCTTTTTGATCATCCTTATCTGCGTTCCACCTATGGTTCGAAAGAAGACATCGTGCGTCAGGTATGGTATTCGATCACCGGTTGGTGGGATCGCAACCCGACGAACCTTGAGAGCGTGCCGCGACAGGATGTGGCCAACGAAATTGCCACAGCCATTTCTGATCCGCGTGCCGTAATCGACCGCGCGGTGGCACTGTGTGGTAAGGGTAAACACAAGCTCGCACTGCATGTGATCGACTTACTCGCGCAGGCTGATCCGGATATCTGTGACGCAGCAGCGGAGGCCCGGGCTCTGAAGGCAAACATTTGTGCGCAGCTTGCCGACGAATCTAAAAACTTCGCTGTGAAGAGTCTCTACGAATCATCATCCAGAGTGTTGGATGGCAAATTCCTCGACAACAAAGTAGTGACCGGGGTTCACTAGTGTTGTCAGAGCACTAACCGGATCATCGATGTCGCAGTGCGCCCGCAACAGCGGGCGCGATGTCTACTAAAGCGATGCGATATGCCGAATAGCCGGCAGCCCCGGTATAAAAAGATACTCACCGCCGCGTGTGTCGACGAACCGCGGCAGGCCTCGCAGTCGAATGGGCGTGCTGTCCGGCACTGGTAAATCGAACCAGCTCAGTTTCTCATCGTTAACGCCTAATAGCGGGTCATTGCTGCCAGTCACACGCGGGTCCTGCAAACCGAGATTCAACCAGTCGCACATCACCGCCTCGAATTGAGCGCCGAGATTGCCACTGAGGAAATTGCCCAGCAGACCGCGCTCCTGCTGATCGGGGTGAGCCGGGTCGTACACAGGGCCGTAGGGCATGCCGCGTCGCACCAGGCGGCGCGTGTTGTTGGCTACACGCTGCACGATGTGGCCACCACGCGGGTTGCATCGCCGCGTGTGTGATCCGAATGGACAGCCGCTGCCCTGTGGGTAATCGAAGTCCGTCAGTGACACTGGCGTGTCCGGAAATGGTGTGTCTGGCGACAGGGCCATGGGTACCCCGTTGCGCCAGCGACCGCACAGTGCTGCAGCCACCAGTTCGCGCAGTACGTCGCGGTAGCTAAAACCGGTGTCCAGATAGCGCTCGAACCAGTGATTTTCAGCTGAGCTCTTGTAGGCATGCTGTTGCTCGGTCCAGCGTTTTTCGATACCGGGTGGCGCGAGACGATCTGCTTGTGGGTGATTTTGCAGTTCGTCGGCCGCTATATCGAGATAATGCTCAAAGCCTTCGACATCCTGTTGCAGAATCCGAAACGCATTAAAGGTGCCATTGTGGCCAAGTGGTGTTGGTTCAGGGACTCGCCACCGCAATCCTTCATAGGCTGTCGGGTAGCCGAGTAACACCGAACCAAGCGGTGACTGTGGTTGTGCATCGGGATAACGGGCCGGGTCGTGTATGCCCTGAAACCGCGGCTGCGATATGTTGTCGCGGTAACCAAAGTGCACCGTACTTCCATCGAAGTTCCAGCCGTCGCGCGCAGCGAGTACCTTGAATGCGCTTTCGGTGCCGGACTCGACAAGCTTTTGTACTGCGTCGAGGTGTGCCTGATCGTCGGCGTGAATATTAAAAATCAGGTGTAGTGCTTCGCTATCCCTGAATGCTTCATGCCAGTGTTCCGGTGCGCTGTTGCCAACGTCGCCAATTTTGGTGGCCCGCGCTGCCATGCCCAACCGATACTCGTCGGGGAACGAGTTCAATGAGGCCTCGCTCAACTGCAGTGCTCGCAAGCCCTGAAAGCTGATGCCCAGATTGAAACAGTAGTCCGGCCGGCTTGACCATGGCGCTTCACTTGTAATGGTGGGTGCGCTGCTGTCGCTGGCATCCAGTGTGCGGCCCAGCCATTGTCGTGTCTTTGCGGCGTCTTTGATGGTTACCATTAGATAGCGGACGCGTGAGCGTCGGTAGCCGCGCAGGATATTTCCCTGTACTTCTGTGGGGTCGAATTCTGTCTTCACCATCCTGTCCCCGTTTTTTCCCTGATCTGGGCCACCGAGTAGCCGGGATAACCGCGATAGCCGGTTCCCAGTGATACATTCGGATTTGCGTTGAGTTGTAAGATCACATCGCGCGGTAGTGATCGCAGATCGTATTCCGGCATTCCATCGGCGCTGTGTCCGGTAATTTGTACT
>CAKZSB010000239.1 GCA_937920585.1 uncultured Granulosicoccaceae bacterium
CGGCACCATTGCCAGCGGCAGCATTAAAAGCGGCGACGCCGTGCGCATTCAGCCGTCGGGTAAAACCACCAGTGTCGCGCGTATCGTTACGATGGATGGCGACCTGGAGCAGGCCATTGCAGGCCAGTCCGTCACACTGACATTCAAGGACCAAATCGATGTCACCCGGGGCGATGTTGTTTCAACCACCGAGTCGCCCGCTATGTCGGCGGATCAGTTCGAAAGCACGATTGTCTGGATGGACGAAGAACCGCTGCTGCCCGGCCGCCCCTACACCATTAAATGTGCCAGTGCGACCGCGAAGATCAATGTCACCGACATCAAATACGAATACAGCCTCGACACCCTGGAACACAACGCGGCCAAGCAACTGAGCGTCAACGCTATCGCTGTGTGCAACATCAACACAGACCGGCAAATCGCCTACGACGCCTTTACCGAAAACCGCGACACCGGCAGCTTTATCATTCTCGATCCGGTGAGCAACAAAACGGTCGGCGCCGGCACCATCAATTTTGCACTGCGGCGCTCGCAAAACATTCACATGCAGGCCGTCGACGTCGATAAGCAGCTTCGCGCGCAGCTCAAATCGCAAAAACCATCTGTGCTGTGGTTTACCGGTTTATCCGGCTCTGGCAAATCAACCATTGCCAATATCGTTGAACGCGAACTCGCCGCGCTGGGCCACCACACCTACCTGCTCGATGGCGACAACGTTCGCCACGGACTTAACAAAGACCTCGGGTTTACCGATGCCGATCGGGTAGAGAATATTCGCCGCATCGGCGAGGTCGCACGCCTGATGGTCGACAGCGGCCTGATTGTAATGACGGCGTTTATCTCGCCCTTTCGCGCCGAGCGACAAATGGCCCGCGATCTACTCGACGATGGCGAATTTCTGGAGATATTCGTTGAAACGCCGCTGGCCGTGGCTGAACAGCGCGACCCGAAAGGTCTGTATCGCAAGGCGCGCAGCGGTGACCTGAAAAATTTCACCGGCATCGATTCGCCTTACGAAGCACCCGAAGCACCGGAAATTCTGGTCGACACCTCCGCCATGTCAGCCGAGCAATGCGCAAGACGCATCATCACAGACCTGCGCAAACGAGGCGTTATCGGCGATAAAAGCTGACAGCCAGTCGTTTTTTCCGGCCGGAATTCTCCGGCCGGATAAACCGGCTCGAACGAATACCACAAGTGCGCAAACTATAAAGCAGCTTATGGTTTTTCGGGCGTGGTGCAATAACTTCCTGTACCGCTGCTATTGGGGCGGCTTCAACGACTTGTCGGGCGCAACAGAGCCTTTAGAATTATCGACGAATGCGCCGATAATTCTATCGATAATGTTGAACAATAGCTCCACACTATAGCCGGCAACAAAGGCCACGCCCAATGGTGTGAGTGATGCGAGCCCGGTCAGCGTATCCGGTGTGAACAGATAACCTATCGTTACACCAGCCACCATCCCCATAGGAAGACGCAGCAAATATTGTGTCTGACGCGCTCTTGAATAATCAAGCTTGCTGATCTCGCCGGAGATGGCCCTGAGTATAAAAATCAGCGTACCCATCGTTGCATAGAGAAAAGGCAACAGCGGAAATAACATCAGCTTCTGGATCGATAACGATCGCGTCAATGTTGAGTCAGGATCAGGTAACGACACGTCGTCCCAGCTGGTGGCTTTCAACACCTGCCCTGCACAGTTACAGACACACGAAGATTCGCCATCGGTCGATCGAAACACAGTCCAGGGCCTGCTCATCAGTCGATCTGCCACTGCCAGCTCACTCGACCAGCGTGTCTTTAAATCGCATTCCCGTGCAGCGGAATAGTCTTCACGCAGAAACACACTGCCATCAGTCAGCTTTACCACCACCTCCGCGCCTGCATCTGCAGGTTTAACCGCATTCTGCAACAAGGCCAGGCGCTCCAGATCAGTCCGCACCGCTACCGTTGAATGCTCAAGAACATGAAAATAGAGGTGACCGACAAGCGTAAGCACAATAGCGATTGCGAGCAAAATAGCGTAAAGCCATGTACTGTTGCCCGTTGCCTGCAATGGTTTTCGGCTGAAAAAACGGGCGAAAAATGCAGGAATCTTTTTTCCTCTGTACTGCCGAATACGCCCGGCCGTTATTGGCGCTACTGTATTGTGCAAACGACCGGATGCGAGCCAGAATTGCGTCTCGGTATTCTTGGTATGGTTCCCTGCTTCAATCAGCCCGCAGAATTCTACCAACTGAGAGACCAGTTCGTGTTCGAGCTCAATCCCCTCCGTCATTGCATAACTGAGCACGAGCCTGGCATCTCGCACCGCACGATCCAACTCAAAGCCAACAGCCGGTTCCGCGTCTGTTTCCGATTGACCCTGGCTACTTTCAAATTTGGCAATTATCTGCGCTGCAAGCGCCCGGGCCTCCTCACTGAGATCACCAGCTGAGAGCGCCTCACGTACCGCTGGCAATCCGGATGAATCACCCAGCGCGCTGACCCGCTCGATTACTTCTCGCCCTGCAGCGTCATCGGATGCAGCAAGCTCAGCCAGAATCCACGCTTTTGGTAAACTTCGCATTGGAGCACTCTCCGGTCCACCTCGACTTTACATACAAAGAAGCACACCACGCTTCAACGGCTGCCACTATCCTCGCAGTTCAGAGCCACGCAGAAAATTATCTATCTGGTGTATGTAATGTAGCATTCAGGCTATAAAAATGGGCCAGTTGAACAAAGCACTACTCTCCTAAAACAGTCGCTGGCCAGTGAGCCGTGCACCTTGGCCTGCCCTATTTCGGTTTGTGCACCGAGATAGCGTGACCGACCTGCCATGGTCGCGGCAAAACACTGTGCGCCTGTTTGATTTCAGCCAGCCGGCTGATCGAGGCTTGTGGTAGCGGTGAAGTTTTGCGCGTACTCATATCTACCCACACAGATATACATTCGTGGCTCGCTGCCACAAACCCTTCTTCCGCATGAAACATTTCCTGGTAATAGTGGATTCGTTTCTGATCGTGATCGAGCAAGCGGGTTTCAAAGCGCAACGGATCACCCTCGCGGACTTCACGAAAATAATTCAGGTGGGCTTCCAGCGCGAAAGTTGAACCACCGGTTTGTTCGCGAAATTCAGGTGTCAGACCGAGCCAGTGAAAAAAAGGCTCCACGGCGATGTCGAAAACGACGTGATAGTAGCCAACGTTCATATGGCCGTTGTAGTCAATCCACGCGGGTTCAACGGTTGCGGTGTAGGCCTGATACGGGGTTTCGATGGTCATGCCGATCATCACTGACGGGAATCGTGCATTGTAACCCGATCACCACTGCTTCGCTCGATCGTAAAAATGCTTTTTAACTGCTGTCTTTCCACCCGGTAGCAACACCTTTGTTCCACTACCGGGAGCAGTGCTGTACGATTTGTTTTTGCGTATGTGACCCCGATGCGAATAGCCCAATGCCACGAATAGAAGACCCGCCACTGCTGCGAGGCGAGGCACAGTACACCGACGATCTCAACCTGCCACAGCAGCTGACCATGGTGGTCGTGCGCGCACCGATCGCCCATGGTCACATCAGCTCAATCGATTGCTCGACAGCAGCAGCCTTGCCAGGCGTTGCAGCGGTACTGACTGCGGAAGATCTCGATCGACACGGGATTAAGCCACTCAACAGCCGCGCGAGTGTCACCGGCAGCGATGGCAACGCCATGCTGGAACCCGATCGCCCGGTACTCGCACACCACAAGATCGCCCATCTGGGCCAGCCGGTGGCCGCCGTGATCGCAGACACCGCGGCCATTGCCCAGGATGCAGCGGAACTCGTTGCCCTCGACTTCGACACGCTCGATGCGATCATCCATCCGAAACAGGCAGCACAGCCAGATGCCATACAGATCTGGCCCGATATACCAGCCAACCGCTCGTTTAGCTGGGAGAAAGGCAATCGCACCGAAACCGAACAGGCTTTTGCCAGCGCCGATGTGGTGATTGAACTCGACGTCGAACACCCGCGCATCGCAATCACGCCGATTGAGCCACGCGCCTGCCTGGCAAGCTACGATGCCAGCTCCACGTCATATACCCTGTTCACACCCAGCCAGGGCGTTATGTCGCTGCAGCGTGCACTGTCAGGCTTTCTGAATATCGAACAGGACCAGCTGCGCGTCATCACGCGCGATACCGGCGGCAGCTTTGCGGTCAAGATCTGGCCCTACCCGGAGCAAATTCTGGCGCTGCTCGCGGCAAAGGTAACCGGCCGACCGGTAAAGTGGACAGCCACCCGCAGCGAGTCTTTTCAATCCGACGCGATGGGTCGAGGCAGAGTCGATCAGGCGCGCCTGGCGCTGGACAAAAATGGCAAATTTCTTGGTTTTCAGATCGCAGCACTGGCCGACATGGGTGCGTTTCTGAACGCCGTAGGGCCTTACGTGGCGAGCTCCGGGGCGGTGCGTCCGTTTGGGCAAACCTATAACATTCCCGCGATGCACTATAGTGTCGATGCCATGTTCACCAACAGCGTGCCGACCGATGCCTACCGCGGCGCCGGCAAACCCGAATCGGCAGGCACGCTGGAACGGTTGATTGAACTGGCTGCACAGCGCATGCAGATCGACCCCTTCGAACTTCGGCGCCAGAACCTGATCGCACCTGCCGATTTGCCATTCGATACCCCCATGGCAGAAACCTACGATGGCGGTGATTTTCCTGCCCTCGCCGCCGAACTCCATCGCAAGTCTGATTGGCAGGGTCTGTCACAACGCAAAACCACCAGCAAGACTAACGGTCGACTGCGCGGTGCCGGCGTGGCGTTTTATCTACACGCCACCGGTGGATCAACCGACGAGCGCAGCGAAGTGCAAGCCCTGGCCGACGGAACCGTTCTGGTTCGAACCGGCTTGCAGGATAACGGCCAGGGCCACCGCACCGTGCTGGCAACCGTCGCATCCGAAGCGCTTGATATACCGATCGAGCGAATCAACGTTGAGCAGGGCGACACCGAATGGCTGAAAAAAGGCGGTGGCACCGGTGGCTCAAATCTGGTGCCGGTTGCGGCTAACACCGTGCATCGCGCCGCATTGCAAATGATCGACAACGGCAAACAGATCGCGGCACACATGCTGGAGGCCTCCCACCTCGATATCGAATACAACGCTGGCGAGTTTCGCATCGTCGGCACAGATCGCAGCACCTCGCTGGCAAAGGTAGCACAGTCATATCAGCAGGTGGCGGACGACGTGCGCGAGCAAATGCCGGAGACCGGCTGTGCCGGAATACTGGATTTCGAGGGCACCCATACCACCTTTCCCAATGGCGGCTGCGTGGTTGAAGTAGAGATAGATCCGCAAACCGGCCGTGTACAGATCGATCGCTACACCAGCATCGATGATGTCGGCCGAGTCTACGACGAGCAATCGGCGCTGGGGCAACTGCACGGTGGCATTGCCCAGGCGGCCGGAGAAATTCTTTTTGAGGATGTTCACTACGACGAACAGGGACAACTGCTATCGGGATCCCTGATGGACTACACCCTGCCCCGCGCAACGGACCTGCCCGCTTTGAACGCATCGTTTCTGCCTACGGCGAGCCCCAATTCAATGGTCGGCGCCAAGGGCATAGGCGAACTGACCAGCATCGGCGTGCCCGGGCCGATTATCAATGCCGTCATGGATGCGTTGCAAACTTTCGGTATCGAACACATCGACATGCCGATCACCTCACACAAAATCTGGCAGTCAATTGCCAGAACAAACCATTGACGGTCAATTGAATTGAAACGGGCAAACAAACTTTGAAGTCGCACCACCCACAGGGCGCAGTTCCTGCAG
>CAKZSB010000240.1 GCA_937920585.1 uncultured Granulosicoccaceae bacterium
TAACTCGCGAATGGTCGTTGCCTCAAGCGACACTGTGCTTGCGCCACCCACCGCCGGGCGCAAACCGCCCCATACGTGAATCTCAGCCACTGTCAGTCCGCTGCGTCCAGACCCGGCCGATTGCCGGCCGGGTCTGTGACCGTTCAGGCCGAGGCTTCATCCAGCGCGTCGAGAATGCGCGGCGGTGACATCGGCACATGCGTCATGCGCACGCCGGTGGCGTTCGACACCGCATTGCCAATCGCCGCCAGTGGCGGCACGATGGATGTTTCGCCGACACCGCGAATACCGTAGGGGTGATTCGGATTCGGAATCTCCAGAATCTGCGTGTCGATCATTGGCAGGTCTGAGCAAACCGGTATTCGATAGTCGAGAAAACCCGGATTCTGCAGGCGACCATCTTCGCCATAAACATATTCTTCGTTCAGCGCCCAGCCGATACCCTGCGCGGCACCGCCCTGGAACTGCCCTTCCACATAGGTCGGGTGAACTGCCTTGCCGGCATCCTGAATGACGGTGTAGCGCACCACTCGAGTGGACCCGGTTTCCGGATCGACTTCGACATCGCAGATGTGTGTAGCGAAAGACACGCCGGCACCATCGGCGACCAGTTGCGTGTGGCCCGCGATCGGACCACCGCTTTTTTCTGCAGCAGCGGCGATGTCTGCAATCGACAGCGGCGGCAGATTGGTATCGCCGGCTGCACGCGCGTGGCCGTCTTCCCAGATCACATCATCCGGTGATATCTCCCACATCTTTGCCGCTCGATGGCGCATTTCATCGATCGCCTTGCGGGCTGACATGATCGCCGACATCGAGCTTGCAAAGGTGCCTCGACTGCCATCAGTCATCTCGTTATAGCCGAGTGTGCCGGTATCGCCAATCACGGTTTTCACTTGCTCATAGGGGATGCCAAGCTCTTCTGCCACACACAGTGACAATGACGCGCGGGCACCACCGACATCAATGGTGCCAACAGTGAGTGTGACCGAGCCATCCATACTGATATTCAGATTGGTGCAGGACTGACCGCCGAAATTGAACCAGAACCCACAGGCCATACCGCGGCCCTGATTCTTGCCAAGCTTTGCTTTCATATGCGGGTGGTTTTTTGCCGCATCCAGTGAGGGGCCGATACCGATCGGGCCGTACACCGGTCCGTAGGAAGCTTGCGTGCCTTCCTTTGCCGCGTTTTTGATCCGCATTTCAACTGCATCCATACCGATGCGTTTTGCCAGTTCATCGAGTACGCTCTCGACCGCGAACGCTGCCATCGGTGCTGATGGCGCACGATAAGCCGTGGTTTTCGGGCGATTGACTAATACTTCCATACCGGTTGTCTTGACGTTCTCCATGTCGTAGCAGGCGAATGCTGTCATCGCGCCGAGCATCGCCCATGACCCTGCCCAGGGACCGCTGCTATAGCGCAGCGTGGCGTCACCCGCGACGATCCTGCCATCATTGGTGACACCGATCTTCATATCGATCGATGTGGCGCTGGTCGGGCCGGAGGCACGGAAGACTTCCTCACGTGTCATCACAAGCTTGACGGGACGATTGGCCTTGCGTGACAACGCCATCGCTACAGGCTCGAGCCACAGATGGGTTTTGCCACCAAATCCGCCGCCAATCTCCGATGAAGTAACTCGCAGTTTGGACACATCCATGCCAAGCAACTGCGCGCACTGCTGGCGGAACACAAAGTGCCCCTGGGTGCAGACCCATAAATCACCTGAGCCATCCGGGCTAATGCTCGCCACACAGGCGTGCGGCTCGATGTAGCCCTGATGGGTTTGCTCGGTGCGGAAGTTGCGCTCGATGATCACGTCGGCCTGCTCAAAGCCGGCGTCTACATCGCCGTGCCCAAACGTACTGACTTTGGCAACATTCGATGGCTTTTCCGGTTTTGGATCGACCCCGCGGGTGAAACAATCCTTGTGCAACACCGGCGCCTTTGGCTCGACTGCTTTGTCTACATCAGTGACGTGCTTGAGTACTTTGTACTCGACCTCGATCAACTTCAGTGCAGCCTTCGCGGTCGGCATATCAATTGCCGCCACTGCCGCCACCGCATGGCCATCGTAAAACGCTTTCTTGCGTGCCATGCAGTTTTCAAGAATCGGCAGCAACTCGCGATCACCGCCGGTCACATCCGGCAGGTCTTGGGAGGTTACCACCGCCTTTACACCGGGCAGCGCCTCGGCTTTGGATATATCGATCTTTTTTATCGTGGCGTGCGCGTGTGGACTGCGCAGTACCAGGCCGGCGAGCTGGCCCGGCATGGTGAAGTCGGCACCGTAGCGGGCACGACCGGTGACCTTGTCGACACCGTCCGGACGAAGCGGGCGCGTGCCGACGGATTTGAAAGTCTGGCCTGTGTATGCGGGATCGTCATTCATGCCTTTTTACCCTTCTTGTTCATCACCTTCGCAGCGTCCTGCACGGCCCGCACGATTTTATCGTAGCCGGTGCAGCGGCACAGATTGCCGGCCAGCGCATAGCGAATCTCGGTTTCAGTGGGATCGGGATTTTTTTCCAGCAGGGCCTTGGCAGCGATTAGAAAACCCGGCGTGCAGATGCCGCACTGCAGCGCTGCATGCTCTAGGAATTTCTGCTGCAGCGGGTGCAGCTTCGAGCCATCGCTCATGCCTTCGACGGTTTCTATTTCCCGCCCTTCGGCCTCGGCGCCCAGCACCAGACACGAACATACCAGCGCGCCATCGAGCATGATGCTGCAGGCGCCACAGTCGCCAGTGCCACAGCCCTCCTTCACACCGGTCATACCCATGCGATCACGCAGTGAATCGAGCAGTGTTTCGCTGGCATCGCAAACGAACTCCATGGAGTCGCCGTTCACGGTAGTTGAGACAAGCATCGACATTATAATTTTCCTCCGGCGCGCTCATAGGCTATCAACGCGGCACGCCTGCCAAGCACCGATGCCACTCGTGTTCTGAATTTGATGGTGCCGCGCTTGTCATCGATCGGGGCACAGGCGGCAGCACAGGCGGCGGCCAGTTTTTCAAGCGCCGCGTCATCGAGTTTGCTGCCAATCAGCGCCTTTGCAGCGGCGGGCACCAGTTTGGCGGTGGGCGCCACAGCACCCAAAGCGACGCGCGCCTCGCGGACCACCCCTTTCGCGCCGAGTGTCAGGCTGACCGCCGCACTGACTACGGCAATGTCCATTTCAGTTCGCGGGATAAAGCGCAGGTAGGCATCACCGGATTTAGCAGGACGCTTGGGCAGTTCAACAGCCTCGACCAGTTCTTTTGCCTTCAGCGACGTCTGGCCTGGACCTTTGGCAAACTTTGCCACCGATATACGGCGCTCGCCTTTTGGCCCCTGAATGACGGCTTGCGCATCGGCGGCAATCAGTGCCGGCACGCTATCGGCGGCCGGTGAGGCATTGCACATATTGCCGACCACGGTGCAGCGCCCTTGTATCTGATCGGAACCAATCAGCTGGGCCGCTTCTACCACGCCGGGCCAGGCTTTCTTTAAGGCGTCGTTATCGCCCATCTCGGCGCATGAGACCGCCCCGCCGACAGAAAAACCGCCCCCGGCCTTCTTGATCTTACCCATCGACTTGATGCGTTTGACGTCGACGACGACATCGGGCTCGATAAATCCGCCCTTCATGCGCACCAGCAGGTCGGAACCACCCGCCAGCAGATGCACACTGCCCTTCGCTTGCGAAAGCGCCTCTACCGCGTCCGATATTTTTTCCGGAGCTATATATTGCACACTGTTATCCTGTCGGCCAAAAAAAGCTTCGCAAGTGTGTTTTATCTGCAATCGCAGGTCAACACGCCAGAGGCCCTCACCGTCAGTTTTTATCCGCCGCAGGCGACGATAGCTGCAAAACAGGTCAATACATCAGATTCAGCACCGCAATACTGACCGCGACAAACATCACCGTCATCAGGCTGCCGACGCGCAGAAAATCAACAACCCGATAACTACCCGGCCCCATAATCAGTGCGTTGACCTGATGCGTCGGCAAAAGAAAAGAATTTGAAGTGGCAATGGCGACGGTCAGCGCAAACATCCCCGGGTCGGCGCCGGTGGCGGCGGCAAGATTGACCGCCAGCGGCACCAGCAATACCGTGGCACCCACATTCGACATGAACAGCGAGAAAACAGTCGCCAGTATCGCCACTACAACCTGTAACTCCCAGGTCTCAACATCAGACAGTAATGCCAGTACCTGCCCCGAGATCCACGCAGCACTACCTGACAACTCGAAAGCGTGACCCAGAGGAATCAGGCTGCCGAGCAGAAAAACGGTTTTCCAGCTCACCGACTTGTAGGCCTCGTCCATCGTCAGCGCGCCGCTGACTACCATGCCGATTGCGCCGAACAGCAGCGATACGGATATTTGAAAGTCAGAAAAAAGTACCAGCGCCATCGAGGCGGCAAAAAAGGCCAGCGCGTGGCGCATTTTGCGGGGTCGCAATTCATCGTCGAGACGGTCGGTGACAACCGCATAGTTTTCATCGGCACGCAGCTGTTTGAGATCGCGCCAGGCGATGTGCACGACCAGCGTATCCCCACCCTGCAACGGACTCTCGCGAAAGCCATCGTCGAGCACGTAGCCGGCGCGATAGATGCGCAACACACTGAGTTCGTTCTCGTTCTGCAGCCGCATCTCTGAGACTGTCTTGCCAACCAGTGCCGAACCAGGTGGTATCACCACTTCGGCCACACCGGTTTCCTGTGCATTCATTACGCTGGCGAAATGGTTCTCGTGCTTGACGATGCGCAGCTTGTATTTGCGCGCGAAACGAATCAACTGGCGCTTGTCACACATCACACCGAGGAAGCTGTCTACCCAGATAACGTCTTTGCCCGACGGCACGACGGTGATTTTGTCATCGCTTTTAACGGCGAGAATCAGCGGCACGAACTCGAGACTGCGCTCAATCTGCAGGATGGTCATGCCCACCAGCGGGCTGTCGATCGTCGCCTGCAACTCGTACATATCGCCGGAAATGTTGTAGACGCGCTCAAAGTAATCGTTGGTGCGAGCGGTAATCGGCCGCCGAGTGGCACTGCGTACGCGCGGCAACAGGCGATTGCCCAGCAGGGCAAACAACAGCAAGCCGGCCAGCGTTAGTGCCAGCCCGACCGGCGCGACATCAAACAGACCAAAGCGCTGCATCTGGTTATCGGCTGGCAGCCCCTTGTTCGATGAGGCGATCAAATCGTTGAGCAGGATCAGCGAGCTGGAACCGACCATTGTGATCGATCCGCCGAGTATGATGCAGAAGCCCATCGGCATGAGGATTCGCGACGCAGGCGTATCGGTTATTCGTGCGATTCGGTTGGCAACCGGCAGAAACAATGCCGCAGCACCAATATTTTGCACAAAGCCGGAGACCAGAGCCCCGCAGGCTGAAATCAGCGTGACAATGCGCCGCTCGCTGCCCTTTCCACCCGCCAGTATCCAGTTTGCCACGTGACTCATGGTGCCGGTTTTATCAAGCCCCGCCCCCATGATCATGGTCGCGATGATCGACATCACCGCGTTGCTCGAGAAACCGGCGAACAAATCCTCGGCGGGAATCAATGGCTGCACACCCGGCAGCGCACCGGAAAAACCGAGCAACACCAGCACCACAACGGCGGCCACATCAATGCGCACCACCTCGGTGACCAGCAATAGCATCGTCAGGCCCAATAGCGAAAGTGCGACAATAATTTCAGGGGTCAGGGCGGCACTGGTGCTCAAACGACTGGTCTCACGGAATATAGCGGCTAAAAATCATCGCCATCAGGCCAGCGCGCCAATGGGTAACTGGCGTTCACGGCGACGGCTAACGGAGCGACAGCAACGACCGGATAGGTAGCGCTATGCAAAATCAAAATAGAGAAATAATTTCTGGCGGCGCGGCAGTTCGAGCGGCAACTACCAGACACCAGCGCCAAGTGTTGCAGAGTTCGCGCCGCAAGTGGGGTTACAGGGAGTGCAATGAGGAAAACAACGGTGACATTAGTCACTTGCAAGCGAATACATGCGCACTACACTGCGCTTATTCTTATTAACCCCATGGATCAATCGATGACAACTGAGTTTACCCCTTTAATGTCGCTTGCCGGCGGCATGCTGATCGGCCTGGCAGCCGTGTTGCTGATGGCGACCAACGGCAGGATCGCCGGCATCAGCGGCATTCTTTCAAGGTTGCTGCCACCGGGTGTTGATTCCACCGGCTGGATGCAGGGCGCAGCCATTGTATTGGGCTTACTCGCCGCGGCACCGCTCTACAACCTGCTCGGTGCCGGCCCGATCGAACAGACCATAACCACCGGCTACTGGCCACTGGCGGCCGCCGGTCTGCTGGTCGGCTTCGGCGCGGCGTTCGGCAACGGCTGCACCAGCGGCCACGGTGTGTGCGGAATATCGAGGTTGTCGATGCGCTCCATTGTCGCAACCGTGACTTTCATGATCACTGCCGCCGCCACGGTCTTCGTGCTGCGCCACGTAATCGGAGCCTGAGCAATGACTATTGCAGCAGCACTGTTAAGCGGCCTGGTGTTTGGCCTGGGCCTTATCATCTCTGGCATGGCCAATCCGGCCAAGGTGCAGAATTTTCTCGACATCGCCGGCAACTGGGACCCGAGCCTGGCATTTGTCATGGGCGGCGCAATTGCCGTCACCCTGCCCGGATACAAGTTGCTGCGCCAGCGCAGTGGCCCGCTGTTTGGCGAGCGATTTGCCTGGCCAGGCAAGACCGAACTCGACGGTCGCCTGATATCGGGTGCGGCTATTTTTGGCATTGGCTGGGGCCTGGGCGGATTTTGCCCCGGACCGGCCCTGACCGCGTTACCGGTTGCTGCCACCGGCACGTTGTTTTTCGTTCCGGCCATGCTGGCGGGCATTGTGCTGGCCAAGATAGTCGCGCGTCGATAGGCGCCTGTGCAATCGGCACTTTACCCGTACATGTTAAAGTAGGCGCCGGGAACCAAGAGGATTTCAAAGCTATATGTCTCAGTATCCAGTAGCCATGCAGGTCGTGCCGGAGGTGACTTCTTTCTTCGACGACGACTCCAACACCTTCAGTTATATCGTCAAAGATCCCGACAGTGACGCCTGTGCGGTTTTCGACTCAGTGCTGGATCTGGACTACGCGGCTGGCCGCATTACCCATCAAAGCGCCGATCGCATCCTTGCCCATATAGAACAGCACGAACTCAGGCTCGAATGGATCATCGAAACACACGTGCACGCCGACCACCTCTCGGCCGCCCCCTATTTGCAGGAACGCGGTGGCGGCAAGGTTGGCATTGGCGAGCATATCGTGATGGTTCAGGAGGAATTTGGCAAAGTCTTCAACGATGGCACCGAGTTTCGCCGTGACGGCTCTCAGTTCGACCAGCTATTCAGTGATGGCGACACCTACCACATCGGCAATATGCCCGCGTTTGCGATCGCCACCCCGGGCCATACTCCAGCCTGCATGGTGCACGTAGTGGGTAATGCCGCCTTTGTCGGCGACACGCTGTTCATGCCCGATGGCGGCTCAGCCCGCGCCGACTTTCCCGGTGGCGATGCCGGAGAGCTCTACGACTCAATCCAGAAAGTGCTGGCGCTACCCGACGATATGCGGCTTTTCATCTGCCACGACTATGGCCCCGGCGGTCGCGAAATCGCCTCCGAAACCACCGTTGGCCAACAGAAACGCGAAAACATCCACACCGCGGCCGGTATCACGCGCGAGCAATTCATCGAGTTGCGAACCACCCGCGATGCCACACTGAAAATGCCGAAACTCATCCTGCCGTCTATTCAGGTAAACATGCGTGCCGGCGACCTGCCCGCCGACCACGACGGCAACCCAACGATCAGGATTCCGATCAACGCGTTATGAGAACACAGGTCGCTATCATCGGTGGTGGCCCGTCCGGGTTACTGTTGTCGCAATTGCTCTACACACGTGGCATCGATAGTGTCGTGCTCGAACGACAAAACCGCGAATATGTGTTGGCCCGTATCAGAGCCGGTGTGCTCGAACAGGGGCTGGTCTCGCTGATGAACGAGGCCGGCGTCGGCGCACGGCTGGCTGAACAGGGCTTCGAGCATGGCGGCAGTGTGCTGGCCTACGACAACCACCACTTTCAGGTGCCCTACCTCGAATTGGTAGGCAAGCCGGTTGTAGTTTACGGGCAGACCGAAGTCACTCGCGACCTCTACGACGCGCGAGAAGCTGCCAATGGCGTGGTCGAGTTCAACGTCGAAGACGTACAGATTAACGATGCCAACAGCGACAGCCCCAGCGTCAGCTACCGCGTCGGCCGGCAAACCAAAACCCTGCACTGTGATTTCGTCGCCGGCTGCGACGGTTTTCACGGCGTCAGCAGAACCACCATTCCTGCAGACGTTCGCCACGAATACGAAAAGATCTATCCGTTCGGCTGGCTCGGCATTTTGTCAGAGACACCGCCGATCAATCACGAACTGATCTATTGCAATTCGCAGCGCGGCTTCGCCTTGTGCTCGATGCGCAACGAAAATCTCAGCCGCTACTACGTGCAGTGCACAGCCGACGACAGCGTCGATAACTGGAGCGATCAGCAGTTCTGGGATGAACTCAAACGCCGTGTGCCGGAAGATTTCCACGATCAATTGCAAACCGGCCCGTCGATCGAGAAATCC
>CAKZSB010000241.1 GCA_937920585.1 uncultured Granulosicoccaceae bacterium
AACGCGCTGGCACAAGTGCTTTGACAATATTAAAAGTTGGGATACAGCGAGTGGATAAGTGGTCAGCGCAAGGCGCGCGATTGAGGAATACCTCGGCGGCCCCAGTTGTTCAATTGTGAGTGAGCGCAACGCCGCGATGGCCGCTTTGGCGCTCGCCCGCAGGGGATGGCTTTTGATGTGCCGCACTCCCGGTGTGATAGCTGAACCGGGCCGTAACCGGCACTTCAAAGGCCATACTGTATTCCAATTTTTAGTGTTGTCAGAGCACTAGTCACATTATGACTCTGCAGCCAGCCCGATCAAGGTTGACCCAATGGACGATAATCCCGCTCCGGCTTGGGGTTACAATGACCCTATGAGCAATCGTGTCCTTACCCCGATCACCCAGGCTATGCAGGAAGGCGCGCTGACGCGTCGCGAACTGAAAGCGCTGATGCGTCGTTCCGACCGACCGGCGCTCTGCCGCCTGGCCCTGTGGTTTGTCACCCTGGCGGCAACCGGATCAAT
Organism: uncultured Granulosicoccaceae bacterium; assembly: GCA_937920585.1. GTDB lineage: Bacteria > Pseudomonadota > Gammaproteobacteria > Granulosicoccales > Granulosicoccaceae > CAKZSB01. The sequence goes on from CAKZSB010000241.1 coordinate 508, forward strand.
GGTCTGGCTGGCGCTGGGCAGCTGGTGGTTGCTGCCAGCCATGTTTGTCCACGGAGTCGTGCTGGTGCATCATTTTTCACTGCAGCACGAATGCATCCACTACACCGCGTTTAAAACCCGCTGGCTCAACGACTGGGTGGGCAACTATTGCGGATTTGTGATCATGCTGCCGAATCGCTTTTTTCGCTACGAGCACTGCGATCACCATACCCATACCCAGCTCAGCGGCCAGGATCCGGAAATGATCCCGATGCCCGCTTCACTTGGCGAATACCTGCTCTATCTGTCGAGCTGGCCGTACTGGCGAGCCAAATTTACTGAACTGTGGCGTCACGTGTGCGGCCATCTCACCGATCAGGAGAAACGCTTTTTCCCGCGCGAGGAATATGCCAGCGTTTTTCTCGAGGCCCGCATCATGGCCGCCGCCTATCTGGCGATTCTTCTAGTCTGCATCACATTTAACTGGTGGGCGCCGGTATGGTTCTGGTGGCTGCCCGTGGTGCTGGGTGAGCCGGTGATGCGCGCCATTCGAATGACCGAGCACGTCGGCAGACCGGCAGAGGCTGATATGAAAGTCAACACCCGCAGCAATCTGGTATCACTGCCATGGCGTTTTCTGTGCTGGAACATGAACTATCACGCCGAGCACCACTACGCCTCGTCGGTGCCGTTTCACGCGCTGCCGAAACTACACCGCAAGCTCGACGGTTTCGTACATGTTGAACGCGGCGGCTACTGGGGCGCGCACCTGGATATATTGCGCCAACTCTGCGGCCGCACACCGCGTGCTGATCAAGCCGGATGAGCGAGCCCGAGGACAACTGGCAAGACCTGATCGCCGTCGCCGATCTGGAACCCAATGACGCCACCCCGGTCGATCATGGCAAACGGGCGCTGGCAGTCTTCGACACCACTGACGGTATTACTGTGAGTGATGCGCGCTGTCCGCACGCCGGTGCCGACCTGTGCGACGGCTATTTCGACGGCACGCATATCGAGTGTCCGTTGCACCAGGGCCTGTTCGATGCCCGCACCGGCGCTGCCTGTGCCGCCCCCGCTACCCGCCCGCTGCGCATGATTACCTCACGCGTCGTCGATGGCATGGTGCAGATTCGAATCTAGCGGCAACGCTGCGACTCGACTGCGGCCAATCAGCGCTCAGCCGTTGGGACTGCCCTAAACCTTGTCCATCCACGCCGCCCGGCGCTTCTCATTGAAAGCCGCAACGCCCTCCCTGCCCTCGTCACTGCGCAGGCAACTGGCAAACGCCGCTGCCGCGGTGTCGATGACTGCCTCGGGTTTACCAAGCAGGCTGTCGAGAAATATCCCCTTGGTGACCGCATTGGCCTGCGGCGCGCAGCGGGCAACCATATTGAGTATTTCAGTCAGACGCGATTCCAGCGGTTCACCGGCCGGATGCACCTCATCAACCAGCGCAATACGCTGTGCCGCCTCGCCATCCAGCCGCATGCCCGTCAGCGCCAGACGGCGTGCCGCCGCCAGACCAATGCGCCCGGCGACATAGGGGGCAATTTGCGCCGGTGGCAGCCCGAGTGATGTCTCGGACAGTGAAAACAGCGCCTTCGGACTGGCGAGCACCAGATCGGCACAGCAGGTCATACCGAAACCACCACCAAATGCCGGGCCCTCGACCACCGCAATCACCGCCTTCGGGAAGCGATTGAGCTTGCCGTACAGATCTCCCACCTTGCGGTTCATTTTTACCAGTGGATCACCGCTGGCATCAGCTGGCTGGTCGAGCAGTGCCAGCGCGGACTTCAGATCGGCGCCGGCACAAAAGGCGTCATTGGCACCTCGCAGCACCAGCGAGCGTATGCTCCAATCATCCGCGGTGGCGTCGAGCACACTATCGAGCTCAGCCATCAGCTGGTCCGTCAGGGCATTTTTGGTTGCCGCGTGATCAAGGGTGACGATCAGGTGTGGCCCCAGCGAGGCAAGCTTGATACGTTGCAGAGAGAGTGAAGTCAGTGAGGCGAACATCGGCAGGCTTTCCCGAGGCGGAGTCGGTGCCCAGTGTACCAAGCTGCTCTCGTTTACGCTGGCGGCAGCGACGAGAACTTAAGGTCAGAAAAAAAACGCCCTGGGGGTCAGGGCGCAGCGAACATCCCTGCAATACAACGACCTTGCAAGAGTCTGTCAGAAGACATCTCTATATTCTAATTCTGGTAACAGGTAGCGAGCGGTGGAACGCTGCTCACTCGTATCCGGCGTGAATGTGGAGTTATGTCGGCGATTGCCATTCTGCAAGATATTACTCAATTGCGGTGCCAGACGGGGCTCGACCACATCACGCCGTGAAAATCGAAGCCGGTTAAGATTACATCTGCCCGAACGTACTGTACATACATACAATTCTTGTTACCATTGTACTTGTCAGTGCAGCTACCCCGTAAAAGAGGTGGCTATGAACCCCAAACAACAACAATTCATTCTTAAATTTTGCAGCCAGCTGGCCAGTGTCATTCAGGCCTGTGAACACAACGAATCAGCAGAAATTGAAATTGGTCGCCGGCACGTGGGCAAGCACCAGGTCAAAGTCAAGTTAATGGCAGAGCGAGAGAAAGGATTTGCCGCCCCTATCGGTACACACGGGAACCGCGGCAGCAACACTAACGGAGGGAATAACACACCGGAAAATAAAACAGATACTGAATAACAGGCAAAGCGGCAGCCCCCGATTCGGGGGCCGCCACGGGCAGTGGATTAGCCCATCTTCTTGGCAAGATTCTTTTTGGTAGTCGCTACTGATTCAGCGTTCGCCGCCTGCACTACCTTGCGTGTCGTCATCTTGACTTCAGCAATTTCAGGAATCTCGGGCAGATCATCAACCTTGCGGCGCTCCACGTCGAGCATTGATTCGAGTTCGAGAATTCGACCCATCAGATCCTGTCCAACACGCTGGCGCTCTTTCACCAGCATCTTTTCCAGCGTCACGATACGCTCGCGCAGATCCTTGTCGGTAGATTCGTACTCGGCGATAGTTGCCCGCAGCACACCCATTTCGCGGTCGCCGGCAGCACCATCGGCGCGAGCCTGATCGAGCTCTTTCGCGGTCGCATTGAGTTGATCCTGAAGCTTGCGGGATTCCGCCTGTGCTTCGGCCATCTGGCCCTGCAGACCCTCGATTTCCTTTTTCAAGGAAGTGATTTCGAGCCCCTGCACCTTGATGTCAGTGGCGCGTACGTTCAGCTCGTCCTTCGCAGCCACCAATTGCTTCTCGGTGTCCTTTTGCTGCTGAGCGGCTTTCGCGATTTCGCTTTTGGCATCCGCCAGTTGCGTTTTGTGTTGCTCGAGCTGTCGTTCAAGCTCGAGAATGCGCTGGTCACTGCAATTAGCGGCTTCATGGAGTTTGGCGTACAGAACACCAATTTCTTTCTCAATCTTGTTCCGCTCGCCGGAGGTCAATCGTGCGTGCATTGTTCTGCCTGTTTTACCCGATGTGGAGGTGGAAATCGACACGCTTGTGTTGCGTGGCGCCGGAAAGGTTGCAAGTACAGATAAAACGCATACAACCCCGCCTGTTCATCCATGTAACGTCAGATTTTCAGGGAGCTGAACAATATTTACGCTGGCTGGAGATTAAATCATTAATCCCTTGTATTCATTGAACAAAAAGACACTCGCAGCCTTTTGCACAACGCGTCGCAAAAGACTGTCGGAACGCTACTCTCATCGCAGGACCCCGACAGTTGATCGTACATCGCACAGCGCGAAGTCACCCAAAACCAGCACCCCGCATACACTTGCAGCATGGCCATCCGGATTTCATGAACGACTTGTAAACTATGGAAACATTCCGGTCGGTACGGTCGCATGCCAGCGAGAGAAGCGCTACCATCGCTGTGCGTTGAGGGTACAGAGGCCACAAGCCACTTTGCCTGGCCGGGCTCACCCGAGCCCAACTTTCTATCTAAAGGATTTCAGAAAAATGACCGTTTTTGCCTGCCTTCTTGTTTCAGCCATTAGCCTTGCAATTATCGCCAGACGAGAAGACCCGACCCTGTAGCGCCAGCCATTTTGGCGTCTGGCGGCCAAGTCGATATCGATTGGTCGCCACCTCCCCCGCTCTTTCACCGTGCTACACTTGCGCCCTCCTCGCGCGACAAACCCGAACCGGCTTGCAAGCACAAATTCTTATCGCAGTGCTACTGGTACTGCTGTCGATCTACTACCTGGTGGTGCGCCCTTACCGACGCCTCGCCGAGCTTCGCACGCGCGCAAGCCAGAACAACGGCACGCGTATCGCGCTCAAGCAATCAATGGCCACCGCGCCCATGCCGATGGTCAAGTATCGCAACCGGCTGTTTCCACGACTGTATCTCTACGATGATCGAATCGAGTACTACATACTCACCAGCAAGGTAGTACCCTTCACCGAGATCAACGCACTTGAGCTGGGCAACCGATCGATGTTCACCTACATCTTAACGGTGCTCACGGGTGAAGGTGAGGATGCCACGACCACCGTGTTCAGCATGACGCCGGAAAGCGCAGAGCAGTGCTGGCAACTATTGCGTCACCGCTGCGACATCGAAGACAAGCGGATTCCCTGGTCCTAGTGTGTGGGTCGGTGGATCAAAGCGCTCAACCCTCGGTTCTATCGACCCATTCTTACAGCTTGAATGATGCGGCACATCACAGTGTAGTGCTCTGCCAACGTAAACTGAACCGACAGGGGCCAGCCAGTCCGCAGGCCGATGTGTTCTACCGACCGCCGCGCTGCCAGCCGCAAAGCCGCTAAAAAAGCCAGTGATCGAAGGTGGCTGTCACGCCACTGAATACAGCACAACACTGACCGCCAGTGCGTCTGTTTCCTGCTCATTCTTGCGCAATACCCGATCTTTGTTCATACTGCCGCCAGTTTCGCGCACCGACACTACATGCATGGCAACAGCGCGCAAGGACGTAAAGCATAGCTACACGACTGGCCATTGCACTGATCAGCACTGGTACAGTGCGGCACGACGCCGAGTGTAATTTCGGTCTCGGTGATTTGTGCAACCGTAGTAGCAGTTGTGATGCGCCACGCTTTTAGACCAATGGCATGAAAAGAATATTCAGTAACCTGAGCATCAAATCGCGGGTCACGCTGATGCTTGTGTTCGTGACGTTATTGTCCAGCATCGTCATTGGTCTTCTGGGCTGGCGGAATGGACAAATCGCTCTTGAGCAGGCGATTGTTAAACAGCTCACCAGTGTTCGACTCTCCCAGACACTGCAGATAGAAGAATATTTCAACCAGATCATTCGCCACACCAGAACACTGGCGGAAGATCGCATGATGGTAAACGCAGTAAAGCAATTCAAGATCGGCTTCAACGTCGGCCTCAACCGCACGCTCACCACCGAGCAGCATCAGCGCGTATCGCAATTCTACGAAAAGCAGTTCGCACCCAAACTGGCGCTATCCCACGACAACGGCGAGTTTCCGATTCTCTATCGCCCGCGCCGCAACGTAACCAGCTACTTTCAATATCACTACCTCGTCGACAACCCCTACCCGATGGGCAGTAAAGAGGGAATGATTGAGTCCGAAAACGATACGACATTTTACAGTCGCTTCCACAAGTTTTATCACCCGCTGCTACGCAACCTGCAGCGCGAATTCGACTACTACGACCTGTTTTTGATCGACATGGAAAGCCTGAATGTCGTCTACAGCGTATTCAAGGAAACCGACTTTGCAACAAGCCTGAGCGATGGCCCCTATCGCGAATCCGGGCTCGGAATACTCGCGCAGGAGATCAAGGCCCGCCCCGAAAGGGGGACTGCGAAAATTATCGACTACCGTGTCTATGCTCCTTCCTATGGCGCACCCGCCGCCTTTGTTGGCGCACCGATTTTCGATGGCAACGAAGCCGTCGGTATCCTTGCCTTTCAACTTCCCGCGGACAGAATAAACTCAGTCATGACGAATCAGCTGTCGTGGGAGAAAAATGGTCTTGGCAAGACTGGCGAATCGTTTCTGGTTGGTCCGGACAAATTTATGCGCTCCATCTCTCGCCCCTTCCTCGACGACAAAATCGGCTACACCCAAAGGCTTAGAGACAACGGCGTTGGGGTACAAACCATTCGCAATATCCAGAGTTTCAAAACGACAGTGCTGTTTCAACCAGTCGTCAGCTCCAGTGTCAATGCAGCCATGGAGGGCAAGTCGGGAACTCATCTGGCGACGAACTATCTGGGCGATTCGGTGCTCAGCTCGTACGGACCGCTGGAAGTGCGCGGTCTCGATTGGTCCATTGTGTCCGAGATCAGCGAGGATGAGGCATTTCAACCGATCAGACAGCTACAACGCAATATCCTGGTCTGGGGCGTCGTGCTGATTCTGGTCGTCGCCTTTCTGGCGATGGCACTGGCACGATTTTTCGTAAGGCCAATCGAAAAACTGACTCAAGGTGCGCAATCACTGGCATCCGGTGACAATGATACCCACGTCGACCTGGAATCCGATGATGAATTTGGCGAGCTGGCCGAGTGCTTTAACTCGATGTCCAATACCATTCGCACGCAATCCGACGACATCACCACACTGGGCGCCGAGAACAACCGGCTGTTGCACAATATACTGCCGCCGGAAATTGCCAGCAGAGTTTTAAACGGTGAGCAGGTTGCCGACAGCCTGCAACAGGTTTCAATCGCCAACCTGAAACTTCGGAGTTCAGGCGACGAGGCGTTGGCTGCGAATCCGGCTGACACCGCACAGCATCTCACCAGGCTCTTCGGCATGCTCGACGAACTGGGCGAAAGTTACGACGTCGAGCGTTACAAAACCATGGGTAATCTGTACATCGCCGCCTGCGGCGTCACCCAGACGCGACTCGACCACTCCAAACGGGTAATCGATTTTGCCGCGGCCGCTGCAAAGCTGCTGATGTCATACAACACCGACCACCGCACCGACTTTTCACTCCAGACAGGCATCGATTCCGGCGCTGTATCAGCCGGCGTCATCGGCACCCGTCGCTTTAGTTTCGAGCTCTGGGGTGGTGTGATCGATATCGCCTACCAACTCTGTTCCATTGCCGATCGCAACAGCATTGTTGTTTCAGCCTCGGTACAGGACCGGTTAAAGACATTCTATGATTTCACTGCGCTACCTGACACAGCCAATAGTGGCATCCGTGCCTACTCACTCGATAAACATGCGCTGGATGTGCCAACCCGCGAAGGCCTGGCGCAATCGACATGACCGCATTCAGCTCTCCCTATGTTTACTGGTCAATCGGCCTGGTGCTCGGCGTACCACTGCTGATTGTTACGCTCAATGAACTTATAGAGGACAGCCGTAAGAGTAACGCGGTAGTCGTGAAGCCGCTGGTGACGATTCGCGATATTCTGCTGCCCCTGTGCGTGCTGCTGATCCTGTTTCGATTCGTCTTTGTCGTGCAAACCGACAACGTCACCGCCAATATCGTAAGCACCCTGTTCTGGATGACACTCATCGTTGTTGTACACCAGATAACAAAGCTTATTGTCGGCACGGGAGAACATTCGGAAGATAACTGGCGAAGCTACATCCCGCATATGTTCCTGCGCTTCCCGCCCTATACGGTTATGGGCATTATCGTATTCCACATCGTGCAGGATATCTGGTCACTGCCGATACGCGAACTCGCCACTACCCTGGGTATTGGTTCTATCGTTGTCGCTTTTGCGCTGCAGGACACACTGAGCAATATGGTCTCGGGCCTGCTGCTGGTAACCAACAGCCCTTTCAAAACCGGTGAATGGGTGCATGTGGGCGATGTTGAAGGGAAAATTGTATCGGTAAACTGGCGCTATACAAATATCGAAACCTGGGGCGGTGATCTGGTTGTTATCCCCAATGGCTCAATTGCAGGTGAATCAATAGAAAACCACAGCCGGCCGCAGAAACCGACTGCTGTCACCGAAATAATCGAGATCGCACTTTCCAATCCACCCAACAAAGTGAAACGCGCACTGATCGACACCATGCTCGGCACGCCCGGTGTGCTTGCCGATCCGCCACCGGTCGTAGCGGTAATCAGTATTTCTGACCCTGTAGTGAAGTACGAAATTGAATTCTGGATCGAAGACTACAGCAACAAGCCGGACATTCTCGATGAGTTCATGACTCGAGTCTGGTATGCCACCCACCGTGAAAACATCACCTTTCCAACCCCGACCTACGAGCTGTACAGTCATCGTGGCAAAGATTCCCACCCCAGACATCAGGACAACAACGTTGATCTGGGTAAAAACCTGGAGCAATTTGCCTACTTCTCACGCCTGCCCGATGAATTGAAAGATATTCTCAGCGAGCAAGCGCGACTGATGCACTACGCAAGCTCCGAGATCATTATTACCAAAGGCGCTCGCGAGCTGGGTATCTACCTTGTTTTGTCCGGCGCGGTTGAGCTGATCATTTTCGACGCAGACGGCAACGAGTGCACACTGGACTCACTGGATTCAAGGGGTTTCTTCGGTGAAACCGGCCTGACCGGTCGCGCCACCAGCCCGGTTACTGCGCGCGTTATTGAAGATGCGCAGATACTCCTGATTCCTCATGAACTGGTTAATCACGCCGTCAACCAAAATGCAAATTTCGCCGAGGAAATAAACACGCTTGTCGAACGCCGCAGGCTGACCGAGCGCAGAATTCTGGGCGATCTGCCGCAGGCGGTGGCAACGGTTGTACCGCTCGATCACCTTCACACCACGGGCTAGTGCTTTGACAATAATAAAAGTTGGGATACAGCGAGTGGATAAGTGGTCAGCGCAAGGCGCGCGATTGAGTAACACCTCGGCGGCCCCGGTTGTTCAATTGTGCGTGAGCGCGCCGTCGCGATGGCAGCTTTTGGCGCTCGCCCGCAGGGGATGGCTTTTGATGTGCCGCACTCCCTGTGTGATAGCTGAACCGGGCCCTAACCAGCACATCAAAGGCCATACTGTATTCCAATTTTTAGTGTTGTCAGAGCACTAGTCATGCACAGGATTTACACGCTCACCGGGCTGGCGAGCCTGATACTGATACTGGTCCTTGGTGGCTGCGATCAACGAGAAAGCCGTCGCGCCGAGGTGCGGTTGCTTGAACTGACCGCCGAGAACGAAGCACTGAGAACTGAAAATGACTCGGTGAAGTCCATTCTGACTCGAATGGAAAATACCCGGGCGGGCTTGCTGCACCAGCGAGTCATCAGCAAGCCTGCTATTTTCCACGAAGCTGGCGAGACGCTTCAGTCGGTCAGGAATCGCAAGGTATTGCTGTGCGGCGGCAATGCAGATCTGCCAGGCTTTGGCTATCTGTCCCCTGACTCCGGCACCTTTGAAGGGTTCGATATCGATATCTGCCGCGCCATCGCCGCTGCCGTGCTGGGCGAAAAGGGAGCAGAGCAAGTGGAAGTCATACCACTCACCAGTAAGTTGCGGTTCGCCTCATTGCAATCGGGGCGTATCGATGTGCTCTCACGCAATACCACCTGGACCCTGAGCCGCGATACCGAGTTCCGAACCGACTATGCCGGCGTAACATTCTACGATGGACAAGGCGTTCTGGTTCGTCGCGACAGTGATATCCGCAAAGTATCCGACCTGCGCGGTAAAGCGGTCTGCGTGCAGGCCGGCAGCACGTCAGCATCCAACATTCTCGACCACTTCGAAAGTCTCGGGCTAACGATTGAATTGCGGGACTTCCAGGACCGCATCGCTGCGCTAAAACAGTATGACGAGGGCGGTTGCGATGGCTACACCGGCGACAAATCAAGCCTGATCGCACAGCTTTCCCTGCTCAGTAATCCCGAGCAACACAGCGTGTTGCTCGACGACATCAGCCGAGAACCGCTGGGGCCCGTCGTGCGCCACGAGGACAATAACTGGAAGGATATTGTCGCCTGGACCGTACAGTGCCTGATCAATGCAGAGGCGCTGGATGTCACCAGGGCAAATGTGCAAGAGCGTCGCGAGCAGGACTCAATCGCAATAAGGAGGCTGTTGGGAAAGGATTCGAATCTGGGAGAGAAAATGGGGATTTCGAATGACTTCTGCTACCAGATCATCAACCAGATTGGTAACTACAAAGACATCTACAATCGCCACCTCGGCACCGGTTCACCGTTCAACCTGCCAAGGGGGCTGAACGCGCTGTACACCGACGGCGGCATACTCTACCCGATGCCATTCAAGTGAAGTCATTCAAAGCATGAACAACGCTTGAATAGCCATTGCCTACGCTGGAAGCCTGTTTACTCTAGATCAGAGACCAATTCTGCTGTAATAGCCGAATCAATTCACCGGTAGTCTGCAGACGCTGCTTCGCGTCCTTGTGAAGGCACTTCATCACGGTATCCTCCAGCATCGGCGGCACATTGTCAGTCAGTTTCGAAGGTTTGGGCGGCTCTACGTTCAACGTGCTTTGAATTACGTCATCCAGCATTTCGCCCTGCGCCGGCGTGCGTCCGGTAATGGCTTCATACAACACAATACCGAGACTATAAATATCCGTGCGGGAATCGATAACCGGATCGCGTTCGATCTGTTCCGGCGACATATAGAAGAGAGTTCCCTGCAACTTCTGATGCCCGGTCATCGCCGAGTCCTCGGCCTCATGAGTGGGCACCTCATCCTCGATCGGTGATTGCTCGCCCTTTTTGTTCCAGACCTTCGCAAGCCCCCAGTCAAGCAACAGCACCTCGCCGTAGGGGCCGATAAGAATATTCTCGGGTTTGACATCGCGATGAATGACGCCGTGCGAGTGGGCGCACTGCAAGGCGTTTGCAACCTGCACGATGATTTCTACCAGCTGACCGAGATCGTAGCGTTCACGATAGTCGAAGATTTCACGCAGCGTGTAGCCGTGTACCAGCTTCATGGTGAAGTAGTAGCGCCCCTTATTATCCCTGCCCAGTTCGTAGGTGGGGACTGTGTTGGGGTGCTGCAGAATTGCCGAAATTCTGGCCTCGCGCAGCAGGCGCTTTTGCTCGATCAAATCATCGGCAAATTCCGGCAGCAGTGACTTGTAGCAAATGACCCGGTTGAGCTGCATATCCTTGCAGGACTGGATCAGCGACTTGCCGCCTCGGGCGATTGTCTTGAAGTAGGCATAGCGAAAGTTAGGATCGATCCTCTGGGCAAGATCCTTGTCAGTCTGCTCGATAAACAGCGTGGTTTGATCAGGTAACTTTAATTTGGGATATTCGCTCATATCGCCTCACCTGTCTTCGGGATTCCCAGTGTACTGCAACCGCTCAACGGTACAACTGCGGCTCGTTCACTGCGCGCGCTGGTTGCCACTTCATCACGCAATAGACGCGCCTGCGGGCCGTAAAACGAAAAATCCCCGCAGCGGGCGGGGATTTATCAGTGACCTGGCAACACCAGCGGCAACCTGCGTGAACAGCCTGCTACTTGGAGAGTGCGTCGGTTGAGGTCTTGATGATCGCAGCGGCAACCTTGTACGGATCGGCGTTAGAGGCCGGTCGGCGATCTTCCAGTCGACCTTTCCAGCCATCCTCGATTGTGCCCACCGGGATTCGAATGGAGGCGCCGCGGTCAGAGACACCGTAGCTGAACTGCTCGATCGACTGTGTTTCGTGCTTGCCGGTCAGACGCTGGTCGTTGTCGGCACCATAAACGCTGATGTGACGCTGAATGTTACGGCCGAACTCTTCGCAGATCTTGTTGAAGACATCTTCACTGCCCGCATCACGCATTGGGCCGTTAGAGAAGTTCGCGTGCATGCCGGAACCGTTCCAGTCGGTATCGCCGAGTGGCTTCGGGTGCCAGTCGACCGCGACACCGTATTTCTCTGCGCAACGCTCGATCAGGTAGCGCGCGAGCCAGATCTCGTCACCGGCACGCCTTGCGCCCTTGGCGAATATCTGGAATTCCCACTGGCCAGCGGCAACCTCGGCGTTAATGCCTTCGACATTAAGACCCGCCTCGAGGCAGATATCCAGGTGCTCTTCAACAATCTCGCGACCGTAGGCGTTCTTGCCACCGACCGAGCAATAGTAAGGGCCTTGTGGCGGCGGAAAACCGTTGGCCGGAAAACCCAGCGGCAGGTTGGTTTCGGTGTTGATCAGAAAATATTCCTGCTCGAAGCCGAACCAGAAGTCATCGTCGTCTTCTTCGATCGTGGCTCGACCATTCGACACATGCGGGGTGCCATCGGCGTTCAGAACTTCGGTCATCACGAGATAGCTGTTCTTGCGATCGGGATCGGGAATGATCGCAACCGGCTTGAGAAGGCAGTCGGAGTCATTGCCCTCGGCCTGCTCGGTTGAGCTACCGTCGAAGGCCCACATGGGACAATCCTCGACCTTGCCGCTGAAGTCATTCCTGACCATAGTCTTGCTGCGCATGCTCTGGGTGGGCTTGTAGCCGTCCAGCCAGATGTACTCAAGTTTGCTTTTCACGATCGGAAATCTCCAATATTCAAAATTTCTTCTGCGATCTTGGTGCCCATCAGAGACCCCCTCGCTCGCCTTGCTAACCGGCAATTATATCAGGATCCGCGGTCTGGTGTTTAACCAGAAGCGCTACTCCCGCTGAGGCCGGTGTTTTCGTTGATAGTAATGTGCACGGGCAAAAGGCGGCAGATTATTGGAAATCTGACCATCCCTGCGACATTTGCCGCCAACGGTACTGGTTCGAGGTGCACTTGAATTGTGCTAATTTTGCAGCGTAGTGATGCATTTTTTGCATCACCCTGCCAGGCAAAAACATAACTCTTTGTATTATATTGTTTTTTTACACTATCACAGCCTGCGGTGAGCAAATGCAGCCCGACAAACGCCGAGCTGCAACCAACTGCCTTAAGAATGCGAGCGTGCCGTGGCTAGTGGCCAGGCTGCAACTCGCGTCCAAACGAGTGCCGAATTCTAGCGACCAGATCTCCTGGCGTATAGGCGTTGCCCCCGCCTCTGGCCATCAAGATTACGCTGACAGCGATAACGGCAAACTCTCGCTTAAACCCGTTGAGATTAGCAATCATTGATTTATCGACACTAAGCTTGCTCGCGATGAACCACAGCATAACCATCAGCGTAGCCAGCGCCGCCTCGCGAACCTTCACACCGACAATCAGCAGAATTCCCAGCACCAGCAACAGCGGCTGGTAAGTTGAGTAGGTAGCGATATTGGCAAAATCGCCGAACATCCCGCCGATCAAAAGCGGC
>CAKZSB010000242.1 GCA_937920585.1 uncultured Granulosicoccaceae bacterium
GCAGGATGATCTGATGGATATCGGGCTGGTCTACCCGGACCGCTTCGGTCAAATTGTTGGGGTAGCGGCTAATCAATCGCATGAATGGTTCTTTAAATCAGACATGGCCCCGGATGAGTTAGTCATATTCAACCTCTGTGACAATTGCGGATGCCCGCGCATGGCGCATAGTGCACTTGATCTACCCGGCGATAACTTTGCAACAGCCCCGCGTAAGAGTATCGAAACTCGCACCCTTGTGAAGTATTCGTGAGCGTGCAGCGAGACACTGCCACTTTAAAAAGACAGCGAAACCTATAATGTCAAAAACAGCGCTACAGGAAGCACTCAATGTCACCCGGCCAACTCGGGATGCCATGCTGCAAAGAGCCCCGGCTGTTCAACAGTTCTGGAGCAACAACGACAATTTGTTCGAGAACGCCTGGAAGGAATGGGAGGCTGCCGGCGGCAACAATGGTATCGTGCTCGATAATGCGTTGTTTGATCGTGATCTTCGTCAAGCCATTGAACAGAGCTGGGAGAATCCAGGCCAGGAAGAATCAGTGAAGCGGCTTTGGAAAGAGGTTTTTCCAAATGTGTACAAGGCCCAGTTTTTTGATACCCAACAGCTTCAGATTCTTAGAGATTACCTTGATCGTGTTGCTGACGCCGGTATTCCGCTTCGTCCGCCTTACGGCATAGTGCTTAACCGTGGCGGTGCTATGCTAGACCCGCGCTCCGAAGGTTATTTGGCGGCGCCCGTTTTCCAGGATTTTTATCGCGAGCTCATGAATCGCTACATGAGACCTGTTTCACGGCTATTGTTCCCGGATACCTTCGGCTATGACACACAAACATTTGGTTTTTCGATTCAGTGGCAGGCCGGGAAAGACACGAAATTACGCCCCCACACGGATGCCTCTGCGGTAACGCTCAATATCAACCTGAATTTACCTGGCGAAGAATTTTCCGGATCAGGTGTCCGTTTTATGGATCCAGCTTCCGGCAAGGTTGACAGCCTTGTCTTTGAGCCAGGCACCGCCCTTATCCATCACGGCAGCGTCCCGCACGCCTCTGATCCGATCACTGAAGGGGAGCGTTACAACTTTGTCCTTTGGCTGTATGGCGAGGGGGGAAAAATACCAACTCCTGGCGGTGGGCAGACAGACGCCAGTCCAAAGGAGCGTTGGTCTATTCCTGCAGAGCAATCTGATGGTTTTGCGCCTTTTTAGCCATTTCGTCGCTTGGAAGTGCTTGATGACACTCCTGGTATAACCAGGATTCAGGCTAATGCCCGTGCGCATTGGAAAACGAAAGGTCTGGCGCTACATGGCCATACGTACGTTATTGCTTCATGTACCCGAACCGGGTACTAATTCAACAGAAAATACACAATCTGGTTTGGCCAAATCAACAAAGGAATCAATCAATGATAGGTGAATCACACTCTCTTTTAAATGAATTCCCAAGCCATAAGGACGACATTTCGAAGCTATGCGAGCAAGAACCGGATTTTGCAAAACAGGCTAGTCAATACAACGAATTAGATGAAAAAATACGGATCCTTGAACTGGATAATTCCCCTGTTTCAGACGCGGAGATCCGACAAATGAAACATGATAGGTCTGTGTTAAAGGATGTGCTGTTCCGGCGTATTCAGGAATTCGCAGCCACCAGGTAATTTCTCGCTTTATTTGTAGAATCATTGGCTATGTTCTATGGGTAGGCGGCAGTTCATGCCCCTGTCTCGGTGAAAACACTTGTGCCTGGGGCGTGGCTTTGGGCGTGTCTGTAAAAACGACACTATTGCGTAGTCGCAAAAATATGGTCGATAGTCTCCGAGGTGTCTAGAGCTCACAGTATGTGTGGATGCGGATAAATCAGGTGGGTATCAGGGATTATCAGAGCCGATGATGATCTGCAAGTTGTCGTCCTTGTCGGTTTTGATCGCTCTGTAGACATATTTGATATCCGGTTCGAAAACTCCTGTGATAGTTGTAAAGGGAAGCGTCCATTTTCCGGTATCTTCAGTGGTTTCAACCAAATACCATAATCGACTTCCTGAACCGGTGCCGAGAAGTTTTTGTTTGAACGCTGGCGGCGTGAACGTGGAATCCTGAATACGTAGCTCGATAGTAAAAAACGCAGTTTTACCGGGCTCAATAAAACGTGGTGTCGGGTCCATCCAGTTGAATTTCCCGGTCCGATTGATCGAAAGTACAACACCATCCTGGCCTGCGGCTATTTGGGCCTTTCCCTTCTTCCATGCCTTCTTGCTGAGTGGGTCGCCATCGACACTGAGTTTAACGACTTCGATCATCGCGCTGGTATTGTTTTGAATGACCACTTGGGTCGCTGCAATCGCGTTGGTTGAAAGTGCAATCAGAGATAACAACAGGGCAATCGCCAATGATCGGGTTGCTTCTATTGTGCGTAGAAGGTATCGAGGCATAGACAAATTTATCAATGGAACAGCCTCCGTTAGATTCCCATATCCTGCAGATTGTAGTCATGCAGAGAGGCCTTCGCCGAATCGTTCCATGCGTATTCGTGCATTCTATCTGCCAGTGGCATATAGCGATAAGGCGTTTCATGAGTGAACCGTTGCTGGCGTGCATTGATGCCGTAGGCTATGACTCGCGATCGATGATGAATGTAGGCCTCATCATAAAGTGACACCGGATTGTGCACGCCGCCACTGCGTACATTCAACACGGAGCGTCGACGATGAAAACCGAAATTAAGTGTGACGCGGATGGCGTCACTGGTGTTAGCGAATGACCCGTGAACCGCCTGCCGATTACAGATTACGACATCACCGGGATCGCAGATTAACGGTACCGCTTGCGGCAGACGATCGGAGCCAGCTTTGGTGGCCATGGCCTTGATGTCGACTTTGCCCTGATTGTGGGAACCTGGAACCACCCACAAACCGTTGCTGGCATCACAACCGTATAGTTGTGCCATGAAATTAAATCCGTGGGTGCCGGCGTCCAGTTCCGGTTTGTCCCAGTGTGTCCAGCCGTCCTGATGCCACGAAACCGAACCGCCAAGCCGGGGTAGTTTGACCCAGATCGCCTCATTGAAGGGCACGAAGTCCGGACCGTTGACCGCAGCCGCCACTGCCAGCATTTGCGGATGGCCGTAGAGCCGCAGGTGTGCCTCGGAGTGTTGCAGCGGACCCAGTAGCAGCTGCATGACATAGTCCGGCGCGTCACCGGCTGCGCGCGGTTCGATCATGGCCGTGGGGTGGCGGCCGTGGTTTTTGGCGGTCCCGCCGTAGATATCGGTGAGCGGTTTCACCATCGAAACGTTGCGGCCCTTGCAATTGGCACCCAGTGCAGGTCGTCCGTGCCGGTCGACCGTCCCACCGCGTGTCAGTGGTGCGTTGTCCAGCAGTGCAGCGACATCTCGCTCGAGGTCGGCTCGTTCGTCCGCCTGCAGAACGTTCGTGAAGACATAGAACCCGTACTTCCAATAGGCGGCCAGAATACGGCTGTCGAGCATGCCATCGCCATCCAGTATAACGGGGCCGCGGTTGTCCATTGCCAGTGCACGCTCGGTGCCTTTTTCCCGGTAGGCAACCATCTGCTGCTCGGCTTCGCCATAGTCCACAGGTGTTGTGTCCAGATCGGGTAATCCGCTCATCGTTTTTCCTCCGCCAGCGCTAAACTGC
>CAKZSB010000243.1 GCA_937920585.1 uncultured Granulosicoccaceae bacterium
GTCTATCACGATTACCGGCCCCTGGTGGCGTAACAGCGCCGGAATGATACAGCCCACGCCCTTGCCGGCACCGGTGGGGGCAACGGTAATCAGGTGCCCTTCACCCTCCATTAAAACGGGATCGATATATCCGCTTTGCGGTGTGCGATCGGGATCGCCGAATGAAAACCCCATAGGCTCACGCTGGTGCTCGCCCTCCATTGACCAGCCTACCAGCAATCCCTCGTGATCGAGCTTGTCAGGTAGCTGGCGGGTTTTTGCGTTTCGCTCGGCGCTGGCGCCGAGGTCGCGGCGAATCGCCGATTCAAGGTGTTGGCGCAATGTCATAGCTGCTCACCTGTGGGTGATTGATCGGTGGCTGGCGAGTCAATTTCGGAGCGCATGCAACCGTTGAATCGCAGTGCCGGCCGACGTTCGATATTTTCCGCCACGGTGTCGTCACTGATCATCTCCACCAACCCGTGCTCACCGATCGCGAACACCGATTCGAACAGCACGTTGCCGAACAGAACGTTGGCGTGCCAGTGTTGCCCGGCACCTGTCGCGCCCGCTGCATCAACCGCTTGCAGGCGAGGCGGCCGGCAAAGCGCGGCCAATTCTGTGGCGTCCGGATTGTCATCGGTACAGTGCAGTCCATCTGCGTTGGAGACAATCTCGAACGGCATGTCATCGCCGCGCACAAACCAGGTAAAAAACTGCAGGTAACGGAGCTGATCGTTTTCGGAATCCAGCACCAGGCCGTGTTTATGATTGTGTCCGTGCATTGGAATAGAAGTGCCATCGAGCGGTGTGAAGCCATCTGGACCGTACAACATCGATGCCCAGACAAAACCATGATCATCGCACTGCCAGTCGCACAGTAACCAGCCAGGATAAAATGACAGCGGGCAGACACGCAGGGCGGCAAGCGTTGCAAATGCAAGTGGTTCGTAGCTGGCAGTTTTCAGCCGTGCTTTCAGCACTAGCCGGGTAGCATCGGATTGCCAGTGCCATTGGCCGGGCAGGGGTGGTGCGATCGGGGCGGCGGGTTCTTGCTTCAATTACACGTTCCGTTGTAACGGGGGGTGAGCGTGTTGCGATTGGCTGCGGTGGACAGATCGCAGTCGCGCTACGCTTCTATTTTAAACAGCATTTCGCCGGATTTTGAGTTTCTGCAGGATCAGCGTTCAACTATTCTTGCCACATTCGGGTCGAGCGGGGTGGCGATTGCGACGAAATCACCACTACAACAGACTGCCCGCATTTTCGGTGTAGACGGTGTCCGGTTCTGCTAGCATTCTCGTTCGGGTGCGGGATGTTTATCCGAATTGCGCTGCACCATGGCGGTGCCCGCACGCCCATACCTCCAGGATTTCTGATTTCACAGAGCACGATTCGATGCCCTTCTCTGCACAGGCCCTGCTGCGTCCGCACATCGACGCACTGCAACCTTACACCCCGATACAACCCTTTGATGTATTAAGCAAAAGGCTTGGCCTACCTGCCGATCAGATTGTCAAGCTCGATGCCAATGAAAATCCATACGGGCCGCTGCCTGCAGTGGCGCAGGCACTGGCCGAACATCCGTGGTATCACATCTACCCCGATCCGCAGCACGAGGCGCTGCGCGATGCGCTGGCGGGATTTGCCGGTGTGCCGGCAGCCAATATTCTGCCAACCCACGGTGCAGATGAGATGCTGGATTTGCTCTGTCGGTTGTTTCTGACGAACGGGGATCGGGTGATCAATTGCCCGCCGACCTTCGGCATGTACAGCTTTGATGCTGAACTGGTAGGTGCAGTGGCTCACGACATCCCGCGCAAGGCGCAATTTGCGACAGATGTATCGGCGATAGAGCAGGCTGTGAATGACGATTCGGCATCCGCCTGCAAGATGGTTTTTGTCACTTCGCCGAACAATCCCACCGGCAACTGGCTGCCAGACGATGAATTAAAAAGCATTCTGCAGCTACCGGTGCTGGTTGTTCTGGACGAGGCCTACGTTGAATTCGCCGACAAACCATCGCGCGCAAACTGGGTCTCGCGACACGAGAATCTGGTGGTGCTGCGAACGTTCAGTAAAGCCGCCGGCATTGCCGGGTTGCGGCTGGGCTATGGCATATGCCCCGATTGGCTGATGCAGGTGCTGTGGAAGTTCAAGCAACCGTATAATGTGAATGTCGCCGCCAGCGTTGCCGGCATTGCCAGCCTGAAGCACGCCAGCCAGATTCGATCGGTAGTCAAGCTGTTGGTTGATGAGCGTGGCAGGCTGTTCGATGCCTTGCAGAATGTACCTTATCTAAATCCTTACCCGAGTGAGGCCAATTTTATTTTATGTGATGTGACCGCATCCATCGGGGCGCATGGTGTAAAACTGGCGCTGGAAAAGCAGGGTATTCTGGTACGTTATTACAACAAGCCCGGCCTTGCCGATTGCATAAGAATCTCGGTCGGTCGCCCGGAGCAAACTGATAGATTGTTGCAGGCATTGCACGCTCTAGAGATATAGGGGGCAGAGCCCGACTAGACGGAGTCTTTAAACAAAAGCTCACTGCTCACTTCGGCGAGGCTGTTTACACCGCAAAGACCCATCGCGCGTGTTAGTTCAGTGCGATAGATTTTCAGTACCTGTTCAACGCCTGTTTGTCCGCCGGCCGCCAGGCCCCAGAGTTGCGGGCGCGCAATCAGGCAGGCGGTAGCGCCCAGTGCGCGTGCGATTAGTAAGTGGCGGCCACGCCTGATGCCGCCGTCGAGCAGAATCGGCATGCGTCCATCCACGGCTTTGACGATACCGGGAAGTGCGCGCAACGATGCCACGGCGCCATCCAGTTGTCGGCCACCATGGTTGGAGACAATCACTGCGTCCACGCCATAGTCGAGTGCTTTTACTGCATCTTCGGGATGCAGAATACCTTTGATGATAAAGGGGCCATGCCACTGTTTGCGTATTGCCTTGATATCATTCCAGTTCAGATGCGGGTCGAGCAGGGTGGGCATGATGGCGGCCATGCCCTGCAAACTTGCCGAGGCCTCATGGCGCTCATAATTGCCGAACCGGATATTCGCCAGTTCCTTTCGCATGCGCCACAGCCACGGCAACTTGCCCGCCATGGCCAGGGTGTCCGGGATAGAGAAGCGTGGTGGAATGGTGAAGCCGTTGCGTAAATCACGTTCGCGCTGACCAACCAGTTGATTGTCGACTGTCAGCACCAGGGCATCGTAGCCGGCGGCTGCAGCGCGGGCGACGTGCTCTTCGGTAAAGCTTCGATCGCGATAGACAAACACCTGCATCCAGCGCGGGGCCGATTCGGTGGCCGCCAGTTCTTCGAGTGTGCAAACCGAACCGTGGCTCAGGCAAAATGCAATGCCCTCGCGAGTGGCGGCACGTGCTGCACATCTTTCACCATCAGCGTGAAACAGCCCGGATAATCCCGTCGGTCCAATCACCAGCGGCATGCTCATCTTTTTGCCCAGCAGCTCGATCGACAAATCGCATTCCGCCGATGTATTGATTGGCCTTGAGACGAGGCTGTGTTGCTGGAAAGCGTCTTCATTGTCTTTCAGCGTGAGTTCGTCCTCGGCGCCACCGTCGGCGAAGTCGAACACTGGTTTGGGAAGAATTTGTCTGGCGCGCTCGCGCATCTGAGCGATGCTGTGAATCTTTTGAATTGTTCTGGCGGATTGGCCCATGGTTTAACCCGGATAATTCGTGAGATGGCAAGCGCATCGCGTAGAGAATTGATTTCACAGCGAATTTTCTATCAGCGTTGAATGCTTGTTGAACTTTGCAAGCGAGAAAGTTCACTGTGGAAACAAGGATCAGGCGAGAGGCCGTCAATCTCACGAATAATCCGGGTTAAACTGTAACCAATGCTCAACGCGGAACCAAGTGATGATTGAAGATCCCCCGGTATTGAAGATCAAGCGCAAGTTCAACAGGCCAACGGCCGAACAGGTTGCGGCCCTGCAGGGCGTGGCAACCGGTTTCGTGGTTGACTGCATGGAGGGGCGCGGTGCGCTGGATGCACGGGTAAAGCCGATTGACGAACGCTATGCTGCGTTTTGTGGTGTGGCGATCACCTGCGATACCGGGCCGGCGGATAATCTGGCCGTATTTGGCGCGCTGGATTTGTGTCAGCCGGGCGATGTTATTGCGATCGCCACCGATGCTTTCACCAGCACTGCCGTCATTGGTGATCTGGTGTTGGGAATGGCGAAAAATAGCGGCGCGGTGGCCATGGTCACCGATGGTCATGTGCGCGACATCACCGGCTTGCGCGAAGTGGCGCTGCCCTGTTACGCGGCTGGCGTTACACCAAATTCGCCGGCCCGCAACGGGCCCGGGACAGCGGGCTTGCCGATTAATATGGCCAACGTCAATATCTGTTCCGGTGACATCATTCTTGGCGATCTCGACGGCGTGGTCGTCGTGCCCCACGCGATGATCGATCATGTGATCGAAACCCTGGCCGGGGTAAAAGAGGCCGAGGCAGAACTGGATGCACGAGTGAAGGGCGGTTTGGCCATGCCTGAATTTGCCCGCGAGATACTCGACAGCAACCGGGTCATCGAAGTTGAATAAGCGCTCCCAATGACATCTGCCATCGACAACGCCGAACTATTCTTACCCGATCTGTTCGCGAACCACGCCCGGCACTATCCCGACAAGCTCGCCGTCGTCTGTGGCCAGAGCCAGCGAACCTGGCGCGATTTCAACCGCAACATGAATCGCATTGCCAACCAGTTGCTGGCGGACGGGCTGCAAAAAGGCGAGAAAGTCGCCATCCTCATGGGCAATTCGGTGGAAATGCTCGAGGCGCTGTTCGGCGCGGTGCGTGCGGGCGCCTGTGTGGTGCCCTTGTCGGGATTGCTGACAGCGGATCAGCTGGCCGGATTGATCGATGATTGCGATGCCACCCGCGCGTTTGTATCGGCAGAGTTTGCCGAGCGCATCAACAGTATCAGGCCGCAGCTGGACAAAATTGGCGAACGTCACTGGGTGTCGTTCGAATTCGATGGCCCGGGCTGGACGCCACTGGGTGAGTGGATCGAGCACGCTGAAGACAATCACCCCCCGGTCTCATACGCCACCACTGACGATTTCAATATTATTTACTCGTCCGGCACCACCGGTTTGCCGAAAGGTATCGTGCAAACGCATCGCGCACGCTTGCACTGGGCATTTTCCAATGCGGTTGAGATGGGGTTTGATTCCGGCAGTCGAGCACTCAC